>JASEHU010000019.1 GCA_030018635.1 bacterium | reverse complement strand
AATGATCTTCTGTGCCTGTGGTTAATCTTTGCTTCAGGTGGCTAAAGTGTTACAAAATTTAAGGAGTGGTCATGAATAAAAATATTTGTAACCTATTACAAGGATATGAGAAGATGAATGAGTTTGTAGAGGCAGAACGAATTGTCGGGTTACCTGCTTTGACCATAGAAGAGGCGAAAGCAAGATATATTCAATTATGCATGGTATGGGAAGAATCAAAAAAAAGAAAAAATGGTAATCTCAAACTCCTTGACCGGTTAAAGATTGAAGATATGGTAAAAAGGCGGGGTATCATGGATCGCATAGGAACTATATCCCAAAGAGGAAAGTATGAGTGCTCAATTTGAGGCGGCGTGGGAAATGCATTGTTTCCTATCAAATCATAAAATACCGTATGTTGTTATAGGCGGTCTTGCGGTTCAATATTGGGGAGAACCACGATTTACTCAAGATATTGATCTTACTGTGGCAATCCCATTAGAACAAACAGAATCTTTTGTAAAACTTGTGGTTAAACATTTTAAAGTCAGAGTAAAGGAAATAATTGATTTTACACGCCAAACTCGTGTCATTCCTGTCCTGGCACAAAATGGTTACAAAATCGATATTTCACTAAGTATTCCTGGATATGAAGAGAAAGTCATGGAACATTCTGTTGAATATGAAATAGAGAAAGGGAAAATTATTCACCTTTGTTCTGCAGAAGACCTAATTATTCATAAGGCTGTTGCGGGTAGACCCCGAGATTACGAAGATATTGAAGGTATCGTGTATAGACAAGGGAATTCGTTAGATGTTGAGTATATTCGTCTTTGGTTGAAGGAATTTGCCTATTTACTGGAAAATTCTGAGTTGATAGCTCGTTTTGAAAAACCATGGCAGAAACTAATGGCAATAAAGGGAGGGAAGAATTTTGAGTATTAATATAGCATTGGCAAATAGAATAAATGGTTTACCTCAATATTTATTTGCTAAAATCGATGAATTGAAAAAACAGGCGGCTAAAAAAGGTATCGACTTGATTGATATAAGTATTGGTGACCCGGATATGCCTACCCCACCACATATCATTGAGGCGTTAAAAGAAGCCGCGGCTAATTCTAAAAACCATCAATACCCATCTTATAATGGACTTTTAGAGTTAAGGGTGGCTATTGCCAACTGGTATAAAGATAGATTTGGGGTAGAATTAGACCCGGAAAAGGAGGTTCTACCGCTAATTGGTTCAAAGGAAGGAATTGGACACATACCGTTTGCCTTTGTGAACCCGGGGGATATCGTTTTAGTTCCCGACCCGGGCTACCCGGTATATCAAGCCTCAACTACATTGGTTGGTGGGAATTCATACACCGTTCCATTGAGGGAACAAAATAACTTCTTGCCAGCGTTATCAGAAATTCCACAAAACATACTTTCTCAGGCAAAATTATTCTTCCTCAATTATCCAAATAACCCTACCTCTGCTACTTGCAGCCGAGAATTTTTTCAGGAGGTGGTAGAGTTTGCAAATAGGCATAACATTATCATCTGCCATGATGCCGCTTATTCAGAAATCTATTTTGATGGGATAAAACCTGTAAGTTTCTTACAGGCAGATGGGGCAAAAGAGGTTGGGGTAGAATTCCATTCCCTTTCCAAAACCTATAATATGACCGGCTGGCGAATTGGGTTTGTTGTGGGTAATGAACAGGTAATTGCCGGGCTGCTAAAACTCAAGACCAATCTTGATTCAGGGATATTCCAGGCAGTTCAATACGCAGGGATTAAAGCCCTGACATCATCTCAGGATTGTGTAGAAGAGATGCGTCGAATTTATCAGTCAAGACGGGATACATTGGTGAATGGCTTGAATAATATCGGCTGGGAAGTCAAAAAACCAAAGGCTACCTTTTATGTCTGGGTAAATACCCCCAATCACCCGACATCATCAGAGGTGGTAACCAAACTTATTGAAGAAACAGGAATTGTGACAACACCCGGGGTTGGATTTGGATATTACGGAGAGGGATACATACGCATGGCTTTGACGGTGGATGAAGAAAGGCTAAAACAGGCAATCGATAGAATTAAATCCATTGATTTTAAAGAATAAGTCCTATATGTCCTATTGTTTTGATTCACTTTTATTTTTTTGTTGCATTTTGCTTGATTATTTGATATAATAATTTTAGAGGATAAAAGATGAATACAACTGTTGAAAAGATAATGACTCAAGCTTTACAAATTCCACCAGAAGAGCGTGCTGTCATCTCTGAACAACTTCTCTCAAGTTTGGAGACAGTAATAGATTTGGATGTTGAGGTCGCCTGGCAAGAGGAAATACAGCGGCGACTCAGGGAAGTTGATAAAGGAAATGTGGTCTGTATTCCATGGGAAGTAGTTCGAGAGCGACTAAGGAGAAATATCGTTGCTACAACTTGAGATTCATCCTGAAGATTATAATGAGTTAGAGCAATCCTGGTTGTGATACGAAAGTCGGTGGTGTCCTATTATAGCTTAATTATAGTGAGGCATCTAAAAAAGTATAAAAAGGGGGATTATTCATTGCAAATTTATCATTGCAAATTGTAAATTTTAAATTTAAAATGCTAAATTTGCAATTTAAAATGAATTTATCCTCTTGTTTTACACAAGTTAGCTATTCACGGACACCACCCGAAAGTCAAGCAAAAGGTTTGGGAATCAAATTTTTGGATGAAGTTGACCGTGCCATAAATACTATTTTACAGTTTCCAGAGGCATGGTCACCTTACACTAATGAAACTCGGCGTTTTCTGTTACATCGTTTCCCTTTTGCTATTGTCTACCGACATACTAATGATAAAATTCAGGTGTTTGCCATTATGCATTTACATCGAAAACCTAATTACTGGAAAGGCAGGCAATTTTAAATAACTGAACTTTTGCAAATTTTGTAGAAACATAGTAAAATAGCACTTTTCATTAAATATAGCCGTTCACCGAACATTGAAATTAGAAATTAGAAATTGGGGGAAAGAGATACGATTCTCCTCGTCTTTTCCTAATTTCTAATTTCTATTTTCCAATTTCAAATTTCAAGCCGTGAATAACTACAAAATTTGCAAAAGTTTAGTTAAACAAGATAAAAGGAGTTTTTAAAAATGGCATTAGATAACCTTGAAATTATAAAAACTATTGGAGTCTACAATAGACATAAATTTATAGTTACTATCTTATCATTGGTTATGGCAATTACGATGAACTATTTCTGGATAGCCTTTCCGATAACTCCATTGATTATTTTAATTTCATTATCCTTTATAAGCGGGATTCTTTATTTAATGATAGTTAAGTTAGGAAAAGGGTTATCCTTTTCCCTCCATTTATCAAGGATGTTTGATTCCTTTCTTGTTTTAGGTATTATTTATTGGACAGGCGGGATAGAAAGTTTCTTTACACCTCTCTTGTTTTTTATTATCATGGGGACGGGAATTGTTGGAGGATTAATACCCTCTATGATTTTAACCACTATAAGTAGCTTCGCCTACATGACCATTATTCTCTTAGAATATTTAGGAATTATCCCTCATCACCATGTCTTACCTATAATAGGTTGTGCTTATGATACTTCATTTTATACCTATTGTTTATCCGGGTTGAATATCGCTTTCTTCTATGTTACCGCCCTTATCAGTGGATATCTGGGTAAGGAAATTAAGGGAAAAACTATGACGATGGCTCAAATTAGTCAGCAAGAAAAATTTAGTCGGGAGTTTCTTAATTCTATTTTAAACAATATGGCCGATGGTTTGGTGGTCATAGATGTTGATTTTAAGGTTCAGATGACTAATCAAGCCGCCCAAGAAATGTTAGGGCATAGTGAAGAAGAGTTGAAAAATCACCCGATATTTGAATTTATCCAGGATGAGGACTTCCCGATTTTACTTGAAAAAACTATTAAACAAGGACAACTTACCTCAGAGGAAATAGAACTGATTAATCCTAAAGACCATAAAAAGGAGGTTTTAACCTTAAAGATGACCTCTTTAAAAGACATCTCTGGTAAAGTGATAGGTGTCATAGTTGTCTCGAGGGATGTAACTGAGGAAGAATTGATGGAACGGGCCAGGGCTAATTTCCTGTCATTGGTTACCCATGAATTAAGAACACCACTAACATCTATCAAGGCTTATACAGAAACATTATTGGATGGTGTTAGTAACTCAGAAGAGGAAAAGGAATTTTTAGAAGTGATTGATGCAGAAAGTAATGTCTTAATCCGACAAATCAATGAAATGCTTATGGTGACTGAACTGGATGTGAAACGAATTCCTCTAAGAAAAAGGATGATTAACTTATCTCAATTGGTCACAGAATTGATTGACCCGACAAAATCAGTTAAAGAGACTTTGTTAGAAAAGATGGCTGATGAGAAGAAAATAAAGATAAGCATTAATATTGCGAAAGGGTTACCAGACTTTAGGGCAGATTATACCAAGATCAAAACCGCCATAGAACAACTTATAGAAAATGCGATTAAATTTACCAAACCAGGTGGTCAGGTTACTGTTTGGGCAGAAAAAACCGATGATAAAATTAAAATTTGGGTAACCGATACCGGAATAGGGATTTCTGAAGATAAAATACCTTTAATCTTTACCCAATTTTATCAATTAGAAGAGCCAATGACAAAAGAGGCTAAAGGTATTGGTTTAGGTTTGAGCCTGGTAAAACATATCATCCAAACGCATGGCGGGGATATTTGGGTAGAAAGTGAGATAGGGAAAGGAAGTTCATTCTTCTTTACCTTGCCGGTATAATAGGACATATAGGATTGTTGGAGGATAAACTATGGATAAAAAAAACATTTTATTTATTGAAGATAATACGGATATATCTCGAATTTTAAGGTATAAGATTGAAAAAGGCAATTATCTGTTGACGGATGTGTCTGATACAAACAAGGCATTAGAACTCATTGACCGGCAGAAGTTTGACCTCATTATTCTTGATATGAAGGTTCCTTTGTTACAGGATGGGGTAAATACATTTCATCAAATAAAAGAAAAGATTTCTGAAGTCCCGATTATCATTTTAAGTGTAGCCGCAGATGAACCGCCGGTAAGAGACTTAAATGCCAATGCCTTTATACTTAAACCCTTTGAATTGAAAAAGGTACAGGAGAAGATAGATGAATTAGTGAATAGTGAATAGTGAATAGTGAAAAGTGAATAAGGAAAGAGGAAAGAGAAAATCCCTTATTCACTTTTCACTATTCACTATTCACTTCTCTTGAGGAAAGGAGAATTTAAAATGCCCTGGACAATTGCGGTTGGTGGTAAGGGTGGAGTTGGCAAGACAACTATTAGCGGATTAATCATCAGGTATTTGCTGGATGTGGGTAAAACCCCGATTTTAGCGGTGGATGCGGATGCTAATTCCAATTTGAATGAGATATTAGGCGTCGCAATAGATAAGACCATTGGTTCGTTACGCGAAGAAGTCCTTAATGAAATAAAGAATCTACCTCTTGGGGTATTTAAAGAAAATTACTTAGAGTATAAAATCCAGGAGGCATTAGTTGAAGAAAAGGGCTATGATTTGTTAGTTATGGGCAGAACCGAAGGCCCAAAATGCTATTGCTATGCCAATACTATTTTGCGCAAATATATGGATGTTATCGCCTCAAATTATAATTACATCGTGATGGACAACGCCGCCGGACTGGAACATTTATCAAGAGGGACAACCCGAGATGTAGATGTCCTTTTTATTGTTTCTGACCCGACAATTCGAGGTGTCCGCACCGCCGGTAGAATTAAAACCTTGATTCAGGAATTAAAATTAAGCATTGAAAAGGTGTATTTGCTTATTAATCGAGTTAAAAATGGGTTGGATGAAGGGCTACTCAACGAGATTAAAAACCAGGAGATTGAACTGGCCGGAACTATACCTGAGGACTCTCAGGTTTTAGACGAGGATGTGCGCTGTAGCCCGATATTTGCGTTACCAAAGGAAAATAAGGTAGTTGTGGCTGTGGGGGAAATATTGAAAAAGACAATGGAGAAATTCAGATGTTAAAAAGAAATAATATCTTTTTTGTTTTGAAATTAACTATTTTATTAGTCTTTTTTTCTACAAGTATTTTAATGGGACAAGCGATGTGTAGTGAAAAAGCGTATCTTGTAGAAGAAGAGTCTCCTGTAGGAAATGTTCCATCTTCATTCCAACGACTAAAGATGATAAGAGTACCACATGAAGACAAATCAAAAATTAGCTCACCTTCCTCACCTTCTCAAGGAAGATTACGGCTTGAAGTAGATGTAGCTGATGATGCAGGGATTGATACCATTAGTGAATTGATTACCCTTGAACATATTAAGGCTTCTGAGATAGAACCTTTTATAAAGGCAAGACTTTCTCGATATGGAACGGTGCAGGTGAATGACGCACTTAATATGCTAATTATTACCGATAAAGAACATAAGGTTAGAGACCTAACAAAACTTGTTAGAGGATTAGATGTAGGAGGATTAAAGGATTTCCTTCGGCTGGAAACTAATGTTATCCCTCTTAAATACGTTTTAGCCTCTTCGCTTACTCAAATTGTAAAGGAGAGGCTTTCTTCAGATGGAACAGTCCAGGCAGATAATAATCTTAATGTCCTAATCATTACTGATGTAAAAAGTAAAATCGACCATGCTAAGAAAATAATTGCCATATTAGATATTCCTACTACACAAATACTTATTGAAGCAAAGATTATAGAAACAAGTAGTGAAATAAGAAATGAGTTGGGTGTTGATTGGTGGGCATTAACTGACCTTCTACCACAGGGTTCACTAAATTATTATAAAACAAAGCGTAAAACGGAGCAGGATCACAACTATTATTATAATTCTCAAGATTCACAATTTTCTGGAAATGCTCACATGGATTTAACTAAACTGGGTGATTTTGTCAATCTTCTAATCAAACAAGATAAGGCTAAATTACTGTCTAATCCTAAAATTATGACATTAAATAATAGAGTAGGAAGAATTATAGCTATGGAAACAGTAGAATATCAATCTTCATCATGGCGATACAATCGAGAACAACTTGGATTAATTTTACAAATAACTCCTCATATTGGTGCAAGTAATTATATTAATATAGATATATCAGCGAATATGAGGAATCTCAGTGGTTGGAATTCAAATGGCTCTCCGATTGTCTCAGAACAAAGGGTAGATAGTTCTGTGTTAGTCAAGGATGGAGAAACCTTTACAATCGGCGGATTAAGGAAAAAGAATGTCATTAAAATCACAAAGCGAGTGCCAATATTAGGATATATTCTCCCCTTTATCTTCTCTAAAAAAGAAGATTCAGTTAAAGAGAATGATTTACTTATATTTATTACACCACATATCGTTAAAATTGATACTCAAATAGAGCCAGCAGACCTAAAAAAACTTGAGGAAATAGAAAAAGAGGGAAAGAAGTAATGTCGCAGTTCTATGTTGCCGGTACAGATAAAAATTTAGATATAGATAAGGCCAGAGGGATTTTTGCCAGATATCCGGTAAAGTTTGCCTATGTTCACGGCTCTTTTGTAGAGGGTGGGATGAGTCCGATGAGTGATGTGGATATTGCCATAGTGGTGGATGAGACGGTTAAGAAGGATAAATACCTTACATTAGAACTGGAATTAGGAACTGAGTTAGAGTTAGAAAAGGTTGTTGAAGAAAAAGAGGCAGATGTGAGAATTATAAACGAGGCACCTCTTGCCTTTAAATTCCATGTTATAAAAGATGGTCGGCTTATGTATGACACTGATGATGATGCACGATGTGAGTTTGAAGAATATACTATGGGTATGTATTGTGATTTTCAAGAACATCTTAAAAAGGAGGAATATTTATGTCAGCAAAAATAATCGATGGTAATGCCATTGCCGAGCAAATTCGGCAAGAGATAGCTCAAGAGGTAGAAGAATTAAAAGCAAAAGGGATTACACCGGGATTAGCGACTATTTTGGTCGGGGAAGACCCAGCCTCTCAGGTTTATGTGCGTAACAAAGGTAAGGCGTGTGAAAAAGCAGGAATTTACTCTAACCAACATACCCTACCGGCAAATACCCCGGAAGATGAATTACTGAAATTGATTGGAACACTTAATAATGACCCAAAGATAAGCGGGATATTAGTCCAGTTACCACTTCCGGAACATATCGACTCGCTTAAGGTATTAAATGCCATCTCCCCGGATAAGGATGTGGATGGATTCCATCCGTTAAGTGTGGGTAATTTTTTTACGATGAAGGATTTTGCTGAGATGCAAGAATTGTTTTTACCCTGCACCCCTCATGGAGTGATAGAACTATTAGTCAGGAGCGGGGTTAATTTAAGCGGTGCTGAGGCAGTTGTAGTCGGCAGGAGTAATATTGTGGGCAAACCTGTAGCGATGTTACTTCTGGCAAATAATGCGACGGTAACTGTGTGTCATTCCCGCACCAAGGACTTAGGCGAGGTTTGTCGAAGGGCAGATATTTTGATAGCGGCAATTGGCAAGCCACAATTTATCAAGGCAAATATGGTCAAAGAAGGCGTGGTCGTAATTGATGTCGGCGTAAATCGGATACAAGACGCTACATCAGAAAAAGGATTCAGATTAGTGGGTGATGTTGATTTCGAGCAGGTCAAGGAAAAGGCATCTATGATTACACCTGTTCCCGGTGGCGTAGGACCGATGACGATTACTATGCTTTTAGTCAATACGGTTAAGGCGGCAAAAGGTAGTGTTAAATAAAATATGATGGGAACAGAGGAGATAAAGAAGATGGGATTAGCAGTAGCAAGTGTTCAACTACCAGAAGAGGTTTTAACAGTTGCCCATATTCCAAGAGAAAATATGGATAAAGAATGTCAGAAGATGGTAGTTATGGAGTTATACAGAAAGGGTTATATTTCTATGGGAAAAGCCTGTGAAATAGCAGGTATTTCTCAGTGGGAGTTTTTTGACCTGAATCAAGAAGCCCAGGCTACAATCCATTATGATGAACAAGACCTTGAGGCTGATTTAAGACTGGCTAAGGAAGTATTCAAGTGAGTGAGAAAGTTTATCAACAGGCTTTAGAAAGAAGGCTTTTACAATAAACAAAAGGAGTAGAAAACAATGGCAGATACATCTGGTGGAGTTATCAATGGTATGATTAAGCGAGCGATGGAAGAGGTGATGCGTAAGGAAGCGGAAAAAGAACCTCAAGAAAAGATTCAAGAGGCGGAGGTTTCAGTAAAAGAAAAATTAGATATTAAACCAAAAGAGGAAGAAAAAGAAGAAGAGAAAATCGAGAATGTCCAAAAATTTTATGAGGAAGGTGTTAAAACTATTTCAGATGGTCTGATTATTGATGGTGATGTCGTTCAGATAGATAACGAAGGGGTTTTGGTCTCAGTCGGGGCTAAAACAGAGGGATTTATTCCCCTGGAAGAATTATCTATCAGACGATTTTCTACACCGACGGAGGTAGTTTCGGTTGGAGATAAAATTAAGGTTTATGTGCTGACCGCAGAAAATGAAGAGGGAAATTTAATTCTCTCTAAAAAGCGGGTTGACCTCGAAAATGCCTGGAATAAAATATTGACTGCCTTTGACCAAAAAGAATTTATCCTGGCTAAAGCAATAAAACAGGTAAAAGGAGGATTGCTTGTTGATATTGAAGGGATTAACGGTTTTATCCCCGCATCAGAAGTTAGTCAATTTAGAGAGAAAGGATTAGATAGATATTTACGCAAAATGCTGAAATTGAAGATATTAGAGTGTGACCGAAACGAGAAAAGGATTATTCTGTCACATAAATCTGTCATAGAAGAGGAAGAAAAGGCAAAGAAACAAATATTATTAGACTCTTTACACATAGGTAAGATATGTAGCGGTAAGGTAGTTAGAATTACAGATTTTGGGGTGTTTGTTGATTTGGGTGGAATAGATGGGTTGATTCATGTCTCGGAATTGGCTTATCGCCGGATAAAACATCCTAAGGAAATAGTGAGAAATATAGGGGATAGTATTGAGGTAATAGTTTTGGCAATTGACAAGGAAAAAGAAAGAGTTTCACTGAGTTTAAAACAGACCAAGGTTGACCCTTGGCAAGAGGTTTCTAAAAAGTTTGCAATTGGCTCAATTGTAACTGGAAAGGTATCCAAAATAGGTAAATCCTATATCTTTGTGCATCTTGAAGATGGAATAGAAGGATTGGTACCATTATCAGAGTTATCGGTGAAAAAGGTTAGCGCACCTTCAGAGGTAGTTAAAGATGGAGAGCAGGTTCAGGTAAAGATATTGGATATTAACCCATTAGAGCGAAAGATGTCTTTAAGTTTAAAACGGGTTTATCAAGATGAGGAAAAGCAAAAAACCCAAACCTATCTTGTTGCTCAAAAAAATGGGATGGGAGCAACGCTCGGAGATGTGTTTAAAGAAAAATTTGGGGAGAAATCAGAACTAATGAAAAAATCCTTGAAAGGGAAAAAAGAAAGGAGTGAATGAAATGGAAATTTTAAAGGAAAATTACTCAGGTAAAATTCGGGAGGAGATTATAGGCATTGCTCCCAATGAAGTAAAGACAGGCGGTGAAGAGGCATTTGCCTTTCATCTATTCGAAGGCAATATTCCTAATTCCCCCAGAATAGCCTTAGAGGTATATGATGAGCGACCGGATGATTGGCCTGATGCCTGTTTGAAACCATGGCAGGATGTTATTGATGACCCGATAAAATGGGCAAAAAAGGCAATTGAGGAATATAAGGCGGAAATGATTTGCCTGCAATTAGTCAGTACCGACCCAAATGGCTCAAACAAAGACGCGGAACAAGCGGCGAGCCTGGTTAAAAAAATCAGCGAGGAAGTAACTGTTCCAGTTATTGTCTATGGAAGTAATGATGTGGAAAAGGATGTTGTGGTCTTGAAAAAGGTGGCTGAGGTATGCGAGGGTAAAAATATATACTTAGGTGCGGTCAAAGAAGGTAATTATAAAACTATTGGGGCGGCGGCTATGGGTTATAAACAAGGGGTAATGGCGCTAAGCCCTAATGATGTCAATCTGGCTAAACAACTAAATATCTTATTAGAAAATCTTGGTGTGCCGCTGGATAAAATAATGATGGATCCCACTACCGGCGGATTAGGCTATGGGATTGAATATACCTACACGATTATCGAGCGACTTAAATTAGCCGCCTTGACTCAAAATGATAATAAGGTACAGATGCCGATTATTAATAATTTAGCACCTGAGGTCTGGAAATTAAAAGAGGTTAAAACAGCCGATCTGAATATGGGTGATGCCACGACAAGGGGTATTTTATGGGAGGCAATAACGGCTTTTGCCCTGGCTATAGCCGGCTCCAATGTTTTAATTATGCGACATCCTGAATCAGCTAAATTAGTCCGGAAGATGATGTCGGAATTGAGAGGATAAGAAATGCTAAAATGTCTACTGACTAAAGAAGATAAAATCCATGTAGCTCATTGTTTGGACCTTGATTTAATTGCTGAAGGAGATACAAAGGAAGAATCTTTGACCAATATCAAATTGGCTATTGAAGATTATCTATCTTTTGTGGCTGAAAATAAATTAGAGCAGGAACTTATTCCTCGTTTTGCTCCATTAAAGTATTGGAAACAATATTTTGAAAGTGTGAAGAAACCCTTAATTGAAGATTATAGAAGAAATCATTCTCTACCTCAAATTGAGTCTGTAGAAAGGGTCGTTTATGGGTGAATATCCGTCACTTTCTTCAAAACAAATAGAGCAATTACTTTTAAAACATGGCTTTAAGAAGGAGAAAAAACGAGGTAAAGGAAGTCATTCGGTTTATACTAAAAAAAGTAAGGATAGATTTTATTATGTGAATGTTCCAAAAAGAAATGACCATGTACCTACAACAATGGAAAATATCATTAGAAGTTCCGGGCTAAAGAAGAATGAATTTTACAACCTAAAGAAAATCAAAATTAAAAATAAAGGAGGATTTTAAAGATGAATGAAGAATTGACTGTTTGTCCAGCAACAAGTAAAATGTTATCTAAGGCACAGGAAGAAGGTATATCGACTGCCTTTGACCGGGCAAAGGCCATGAAACCCTGCCCATTTGGTTCAGCCGGAAGCTGCTGTAAAAACTGTGCGATGGGACCGTGTCGAATATCAACCAAAGGTGAGCAAGAGGGTAAAGGTATTTGTGGGGCAACGGTAGAGACTATTGCCGCCAGAAACTTTGCTCGAATGATTGCTGCAGGCACAGCGGCTCATTCCGACCATGGACGGGATGTTTCCGCTACCTTTATCGCTGCGGCTAATGGAGAGGTTCCAGGCTATCAGATAAAGGATGAGGAGAAATTGCAGGAAGTAGCCCGGATTTATGGCCTTGAGACTAAAGGAAAATCTAAAGAAATAATTGCCCAGGAGGTAGGGAAAAAGGCATTGAGTGAGTTTGGTCAACAAGAAGGGGAATTAGGATTTATCAAACGGGCACCTGAAAAAAGACAGAAACTATGGCATGAACACGGCTTAGTCCCGCGAGGTATTGACCGTGAGGTCGTGGAACTAATGCACCGCACGACTATAGGTGTTGACCAGGACCAGAAGGATATTTTAATGGCCGGCTCAAGAACAGCCTTAGCCGATGGTTGGGGTGGTTCGATGATTGCTACGGAATTGCAGGATATTATGTTTGGCACACCTATTCCACTTCGCTCAAAGGTAAATCTTGGTGTATTAAAAGAAGACCAGGTCAATATTATTGTTCATGGGCATGAACCATTACTCTCGGAAATGATAGTTGCTGTTGCCCAAAATCAGGAGATGCTCGACTATGCAAAACAAAAGGGTGCGGAGGGAATTAATATCGCCGGGATTTGTTGCACAGCAAATGAGATTTTGATGAGGCATGGGATTCCCATTGCCGGTAATTTCTTGCAACAGGAATTAGCCATAGTTACAGGGGCGGTTGAGGCCATGGTAGTAGATGTTCAATGTGTTATGCAAAGTTTAGTTTCAGTTGCCGCCTGTTATCATACAAAGATTATTACTACCTCCAAAAAGGCAAGAATCCCTGGCGCAACTCATCTGGAATTTTCAGAGCATGACCCGATAAATACGGCCTCTAAGATTATAAAAGAGGCTATTGAAAATTATCCAAACCGTATGAAAACAAAGATTAATATTCCTGATGAAGAACTCGATCTTGTGGCAGGTTTCTCCCATGAAACAATTAATTATATGCTGGGTGGGTCCTTCCGCAAGTCGTATCGTCCTTTGAATGACGCTATCATTGACGGCAGGATTCGCGGGGTAGTTGGTGTGGTCGGTTGCAATAACCCCAAGGTTACTCATGACCAGGTTCATACCACTTTAGTTAAGGAATTGATTGCAAATGATGTTCTGGTTGTCCAGACAGGTTGTGCAGCTATTGCTTGTGCCAAGGCAGGATTATTGGTGCCAGAGGCAAAGGATTTAGCCGGGCCAGGATTACGGGAAATATGTGAGACGGTAGGTATTCCACCTGTGCTTCATTGTGGTTCTTGTGTGGATAATTCAAGGTTACTTATTGCGGTAACGGAAATGGTTAAAGAAGGCGGTCTGGGGAATGACATCAGTGATTTGCCGGTAGCCGGTTGTGCCCCTGAGTGGATGAGTGAAAAGGCAATTGCTATTGGTCAATATTTCGTTGCCTCAGGCGCATTTGTTGTTTTTGGCGTTACCTTCCCTGTTACCGGTTCAGAAAAACTCTCCCATTTGCTTTATGAGGAATTTAAAGAAATTACCGGCGGCAGTTGGGCTTTTGAGCCTGACCCAATTAAACAGGCAGAGTTAATCATTAAACATATTGACCATAAACGGGAATTGCTTGGTATAAAAACAAGACCTCCAAGAGTCCTTTATGATATGGCGATGCGTCGAGAGTTAAAATTTTAATAGACGTATGCGTTCAGGTATTAGTTATCAGTAGTCAAGGGAGAAGTCAGGGGACAGAGGACAGAAGTCAGAAAACCTGACCTCTGCCTTCTCTCCTTTGACCTCTATCCTCTGTCTTCTGTCCTCTGTTGACTGATAGCTGATGGCTGAACGCTTACTAATAGACAAAGAAGGTGAAAATAAATGGCTATCTCAGTAGCAGAATATGACATTATAAGAAAGATTGTTGACGACAAAATGAAAATGTATAATAAGCGGTTAGATGAGATAAAGGCTGAAAAAATAGATTTCAATGAGTTGAAAAAAGAGGTCGCAACATTAACAAAAAATGTAGATAGGCTTGTTCAGATACAGGTGGAGACAAAGCAGGATCTGGCAAAGACACAGCAGGAGATAGCTAAGGCACAGGCAGAGACAAGACAGGAGATAGCCAAGGCACAGGCGGAGACAAGGCAGGAAATAGCAAAGACACAGGCAGAGACAAGGCAGGAGCTGGCAAATGCTCAGCAGGAGATAGCAAAG
>JASEHU010000199.1 GCA_030018635.1 bacterium | reverse complement strand
TCTTCTTGCTACCCTCTTTCTACCCTCCAAAATTTAATTGTTGCGTTTGCTCATAGATACTTTTCCCTTTGGCTTCCAGCCTAAAAAGCCCAGTAATTTTTTATGGACATCTTCAGCTATCTCAGTACATTCTTGAGCTATTTCTTCTTCATTCTGGTGAAAATAGATGTGGAAGTTTTGGCTCTCTATCATCTGCCATTTTAAAGAAGGATCGAATTTAGTATCCGCATGAGAAAGATTCTCTTCTTCCCCTATAAAAAAGACCATGACAACTGAGAATATTAGAACTCTTGTCTTCTTCATTCTTAATAATGTTTCTCCTTATTCATTTAAAAAGAACAGTTCTTCCATGATTTGTTCAATTTTGAGAGATTGGGGGCGTATCTTAAATTGTAAATTGGTTTATCTATTAATTTACAATTTAAGATACGATCCCCTGCTTCCTTAAAATATTGTTATTATTAAAAATAGTAAAAATTTTAATGGGCTTTTATTCATAGGAAAATATCTCTTCAAATAACCGTCCAATTTTACTCTTTCTAATAGATTTCACCATATAAATGAATTCAAAGTTAGTATCTTGGATATGAATTTTAAGTTTTAGTTTAGTGCCTGCTTTAAAATATGGGAAAAATATATATCCTGATTTTTCTTCATTAGCAGAAATAAAGCCTTCTTCAAATAATAATGATTTAATTCTATCCATTTCATAGCAATATAGTCCTACATCCCCAAAATAATAATCAGGTGATGCTGGAATTTCAATTTCTTTTTCTTCCTTATAAGATGGAAGATGCTCCATTTCCCATTTATCCTTCTTTATAACCTTTCTCTCAGTACATGGGTAGTAAACTTTTTTATGCTCATTGTCTAACACTTCTATCGTACAATCCAATGGTTGAAAGTATATTGGTTTAGATTGCTCATTCTTTAAGATAACCTTAAAAGCAGTAAATTCAATAAACTGTGAGTCATATTCTACACTTATTTTTATGTTATTCCTTTCTTTCATAGTCAAGTTATGGGTTATTTTAACAGCATCTTTATTTTCATTTTCAATAGGTTTTACCATCAAGGTTGCACAACCTAATAAACCAAAATGTATGAAATATATTACACTTAATAATAACATTCCTTTTCTCATTTTGTAAATCCTAATTTAGTTATCTATTTTTATTATATTATTTTCTCTATTAGATGTCAAGTAAAAAGAAGTAAATGGTACCATTGGAAGTTTCAAGAAGATTGCTTATGGTTTAGGAGTAGATCTTTCTGAGCTTTTTTCTTTTCCAGATGCAGGCATACCTGCTACTAAAAAGGAACTTTTAGTTTCAAGATTTATTGGGTTTATTAAAGACACTAAAGAAGAAAGGATTGAGATAATTGACGAGATTATAGAAAATGTCTTTAATTGGATTAGAAAAATGGAGGGTAATAATAGAAAAATCGATAGAATTAATTAATGGTTTAGACAAATCAAAGTTAAAATTTATCATTGAATTTATCAATTTGACAAACCACTATAAGTGTGGAATCTTGAACAGATAGACATCGTTAACGATATAAATTGGGTCCAAAGAGGTTATAAAGGATTCATAGCGTGCTTCTTCGGTTTTATCCTTCCAGTTAAAGTGATTAAATTGCCTTATTAACCAGCCGGTATTATGTTTATTATAAAGGATATGGGTTACTCCCAATATCCTTAGTCTAACAAATATCTCTTTTGTATTCCTTGATTCTTTAACCAATTCAGAAATAATCGCCGTGTCGAGTTCACTTGAGGTCAAGACCATCCTCTGGCAATAATATCTTCTTGGTTCACCAATAAATAAAATCTTACTTCCCTGGGGTAATTGCTCATTAATGAATTTAATTACCTGGTAATAATCCTTAACCGGCTCGGCAGATAAAAGTTTTTCCTGCCTTGGGTAACTAGTTACCCTTGTTTTATTTCCCAGGTAAAAATCAGGGTGTTCTCCAATGGCGGTATAAAGGGTATAGATATTCAGGATAAGTGCCATAACTATGGCTGACTCAAAAAGGGGGGGTAAAAGGGGTAATTTCCCTTTGAGCTCTTTAATTACATACCCGGCTACCGGACATAAAAGCACAAGAGCGGGAAATAAAAATCGTATAACCATAGAGGTATTAATCCAGACAAGAAAATAAACTCCGCAAAAGACAAGTAAATATTTGATGGTTTTATCCACATTCTTAATAAAAAACAAAAAGGGAAGGCAGGCAAAAAGTAACGGACCAATAGGAATATCCCCGGTTTTCCAATCACAGGTGATAAAGAAAGGCAGGCTTAAATATCTTAATATCCCGGAATGCCCCGGCCCGTAATGACTCATCTCCTGAGTAAATCTCAGGCTATTGAAATCACTCCAGTTTTCACCCCCAAAGACCTCATAAAGAAATGGATAGACCGGGTTTCCTACAAAGATAAGATTTTTTATAAGATAGGGTATAACAGGTAACAATGCCGTTAGCAAGAAGATAAATGATTCTTTTAAAGCCACTTTTGGGGTTCTATATCTGGTTATGACAATAGTTCCTAAAAGAAGGATAAGGCAAATTATTCCAGAGTATTTTACCCCAATGGCCAGGCCGGTCATCAGTCCTGATAAAATTAGCCAACGGTTATCATTTATCTTGCGCCAGCTAATCATGGCATACACAGCCAGAACTACATAGTAAGTCAAGCCAAGGTCATTAAAGGTAAAGGTCATTGTCAAGAGAATAGAGGGCATGCTGAAGAATATCAACATGGCTATCAAGCCTTGCCTTCTGCCAAAATAGGTTTTAGTCAGGACATAAATACTTAACCCCGTTAAAATACCAAAAGAAAAATGAATCAGTTGTGCCAGGGTATCACCTTTTAAGCCCATAGCCATCGCAAAGAGCATTTCTACATTCAGGGGATAATTTGAGAAAACAAGATAAGGGATATTAACAATCTTATGGTTTTCAAGGTAGATGTCCGGAATCGCTAAGTGATAAACTAAGCTATCAAACAATATTGGAGGGCCACCGATGGCTAATATTATGCCCAGTAGAAGGATTATCCCAAGACAAGTTCCACTGATAATTGAAAAGCAATCAAACTGGATTTGCCCTATTCGTCCTATTCGTCCTATCTCTCTCATACTCACCAAAAATGTAATTAATATCAGCGGATAGAAGATAACTGGTGAAAGCAAACCTAAAAAACCTGCTCCTAATGTGAGCAGCGAAAAGAATCCAAGCCCAAGACCTGTGGAAAAGATAAATTCAACACCCAAACTATAAAACTTCATCCGAAATAATTTCAATAACTTATAACCTATACCCATGGCCGTTAAAATTAGAAGAGTTAACAGGAAAAATTCCTGGAGGTTATGCAGGATAAAATTACATGACCAATATCTGAAAAACCCTTGAAGGTAAAAGATACCCGGGTTTAGTGGAATTCGATGGTAGTAGATAAATACCCCAAGGGAAACAAATACTAACAAGACAAAAACCCCATTAATAATTAATCTTTTCATAGCAGACTAAATTATACACTGGATACCTGAAGTTTGTCAATGAATAATTTTTCTTGACTAATTTGAATATAGAAGGTATAATATTTAGAGGTTAGGGATTAGAAGTTAGAGGTTAGGGTTGAGGGTATACTAAAAAGGCTATTACCTCGACCCTAACCCCTAACCCCTAAAAAGGAGATGATATAGATGCTCAAGATCTTATTTATCCTTACGCTGGCGTTAATATTCCAGCTGATTAATCCCGGTTTAACCTTTGCCTACGGCTTACTTACCCACATCGAACTTATGAATCAAACCATAAAGATATTAGGCAATGAATTTAAATATATATTTGATACATTCTTGATTTATGCTACCTTAGGGGCTATTGGTCCTGATATTTTTCGGGGCAGTCTTTTTAAAAAACTTCATGGTAATGAATGGACAGAATTCGTCTATGGAATGCTCGATTATCTAAGGGGGCTTGCCCCGGGAGAAAAACAAAAAAAATTAACCGTATATTTATATGGATATTTGACTCATTTAGCCGGGGATATAAATGGTGATACCCTGTCCCATCGAATAAGTAATCAACGAGAACACAACAAAATATTTAATCAGGTTTATTTTCATCAAGACTTGTATGTAGCCTGTAAATATCATTCTGCCGGTGGGAACAAAGCTAACCTGAAAATTGCCCTGTATGAATTAGATACCGATATCATCCAGATGTTTCGGATAGTATTCGATAAATTAGAAGGTGGGGCATTCGAATTAGAGTGGAAAACATTTATAAGTGCCTATGACCGCACCCGGTTATTCTTATGGTGGTTAATTAAAGAGGCTAACCAACCGTTCTTGCGGATATTTTTACCTTATAGTTTTAGCAGTAAATATCTCTTGAAATTTGACCAGAGTTTTGAGGATTCTAAACAAACAGCCATGAAATTTATCCAGTCCGCCAATGAATTTCTCTATGATACAGGAAGTAAAGAAGGATATAATAAGTTAAGAGAAGTCATTAAAGAAGATTATATCGGCTGTCCGTATATGTAAATTATAAATTATGAATTATGAATTATGAATGAAGGAAAAAGAAGACAATAAATTCTTAAT
>JASEHU010000198.1 GCA_030018635.1 bacterium | reverse complement strand
CCAATCCCCCCCCCCTTCGATTAGAGGTATCGTATTCACCGTGAATTGCTGCTTCCTCATAATTTTAGTTAACATAGTATTAAATTTTTGATATAATTTTCCCCACCATGAGTAAAAGAATATTAATAACAGGTGGAGCAGGATATATTGGTACGATTTTAACCTCTTATCTGCTGAGACAAAATTATCATGTACGAGTTATCGATAATTTGCTTTATGGCGGAGAGAGTATTCTACCATTTTTGTTGGACGAAAATTACGAGTTCATTAAAGGAGATGTACGAGATACAAGCTTGCTTAAGAAAATTGTACAAGATATAGATGCAATAGTACATTTAGCAGCAATTGTAGGCTTTCCAATCTGTAGCGTTATACCTGATGTAGCTTTAGAGGTAAATGTAGAAGCAACTAAAACATTAACAGAATTAGCTACAAAGAGCAAAACAATAAAGAGATTTATATTTGCCTCTACTTATAGTAATTATGGTATTTCACCAACAGGTGAAGCAGTAACCGAAGATAGTCCATTAAATCCTGTATCTTTATATGCAGAGACAAAAATAAAGGCAGAGAAAATTGTATTAAATATCAATAATACTACAAAACCTACTGTCTTACGCTTTGCAACGGCATTTGGCTTCTCACCCAGAATGCGATTTGATCTCATCATTAATCAATTTGCTCTGGAGATGGAATTAAATAAGTATCTTGAGGTATATCAAAAAAATTATTACCGCTCTTATATACATGTGCAAGATATTGTTAAAGCTATATTGAAGGTTTTAGAAGTAGAAGATTCTTTGATAGATAAACAGATATTTAATGTAGGTGGAGCTGAATTAAATTATACTAAGGAAGAAATTGCTAATGTAATAAAACAATTCATCCCAAATGTTAAATTAATCATAAAGGATTATTCTATTGATGGTGATATGCGAAGTATAAGTGTATGTTATGATAAGGTAAATAAAGTATTAGGATTTAAACCTTCATGGTCAGTTAAAAAAGGAGTAGAAGAAATATTAGGAATTATTAGAAATAAAATAATCTCAAACCCGAAAGATTCTCGATATTATCAATTATCCGTTGCAAAACAATAAGGAATATTAACTATGAAAGTAAAAATACCCGTGGGTGATTTCAAACTTGAAAAAGATGAGAAGGAAGCAATATTAGAGGTTCTCGAATTAGGTAGAATCTCTGAAGGTAAAAAAACAAAAGAATTTGAGAAAAGATTTGCGGAATATATTGATACTAAATACTGTATTGCACTAAGCTCAGGTACTGCTGCACTTATTGCTGGTTTAACTGCTTTATTATACGATGAGAGATTTAAAAAGGTTAAGAAAGGAAGCAAAATCATTACCTCCCCGGTAACCTATGTTGCGACAAGTAATGCTATTATAGTATCTGGCTTTGAACCAGTATATGTAGATATTGACCCTAATACTTTTGCCATTATCCCGGACAAGATTGAAGAACTACTTAAAAACACAAATCCAGATGAATATTCTATTATTTTGCCAGTTCATCTAATGGGATATCCCAATGATATGGAACAAATTAATAATATTGCTACAAAATACAATTTAGTTGTAGTAGAAGATTCAGCTCAGGCACACGGAAGTATGTATAATGGTAAAAAAACAGGTGGTTTATCACTATTTGGTATGTTTTCTTTTTATATTGCCCATAATATCCAGGCGGGTGAAATGGGAGCAATAACTACTAATGATGAAAAAATTGTAAAACTTGTAAGAAAGATAAAAGCAAATGGTAGATTATGTGATTGTTCAGTTTGTGTAAGGAATCAAGGTAAATGTCCTTATCTTGATAAAGATTTTGACCCAAGATTTACTCACCAATTTATTGGATATAATTTTAAGACAATGGAATTTCAATCAGCCCTTGGAATTACACAACTGAAAAAAGCCAACGGGATATTTAAAAATAGACAAAAAAATGTAAAATATTTGAACAAAAAGTTAGAGAGATATAAAAATAAATTTCAACTTCCACTATATTTAAAAAATGTAAGTTATTTAGCATATCCTATTGTGATCAAAAATGATAAAAAAATTAATCGTGAAAAGTTAATGTATGAATTTGAAAGGCATGGTGTTGAAACCAGACCTCTTTTTGGTTGTATTCCTACACAACAGCCTGCATATTCTTATCTAAAAGAAAAATATAATGATAAATTACCTAATGCTGATTATATAGGAAAAATGGGTTTTTACATCGGTTGTCATCAATATCTAAACACTGAAAATTTAGATTATATTTGCTCTACTTTTAATAATGTCCTTTCAAAATAACTAAGGTGTAGAATAAATGAAGATTATCCTCGCAACCAGATCTGTTTATCCATTTCAAGGATATGGTGGGATGGAAGAATATGTATATTTTTTAGCTAAATACTTATTAGAAAATGGCAATGAAGTTGAAATTATCACTAATTCTATCAATGGTAAGGTATCTAAAGAAGTTTATAATAATATAACCTATACCTTTATTCCACTTGAGATAATGCGAAGTAATCAAAAAATAAAAAAGGCTATTATTCGCCCATATACTTATCATCGATTTTCATGGAATGTTGCTAAGTATTTGAAAACACAAAATTTTGATATACTTCATGCCTTTGGTGGTACAGCTATTTATTATCTCTTTGAAAACCAAAGAAATAGAAAACCTGTAGTGTTTCAGACATTTGGAAATGAACCATGGAAAGATACAGGATTGGTAAAAATCTACAACTATCTTGTTTGGTATATTTGGACATGGTGGCTATTTTATGCATCAGACCTTGTAGCATCTGAAGGGGAAGATCAAACTGATGAAATAATAAAATTATTTAACATAAAGAAAGATAAAATCTTTCTATTACCCGATGGAATTGACCTGAAATTGATAGATGAAAGTATCTTAAATTGTAAAATTACAAGAGAAGATATAGGTCTAAGCAAAGATGATTTCGTTACCATTACTGTAAGTAGATTGGACAGTGTAAAAAGAATAGATTTAATTATTGAGGCTTTCAGGATTATCTGCAAAAGGATACCACATGCAAAATTAGTAATAATTGGTGCAGGACAAGAAGAAGAAAATCTTCATAGGTTAATTTCGCAATATGATTTATCTTCTTATGTATTACATTTTAAAAATCTTGAATTTACAACATTGTATAAATATTTAAGTCTTGCAGATGTATTTATAAATGCTTCATTACAAAATGTATTATTAATCAGCGTATTAGAGGCAATGGCGTGTGGACTTCCTGTGATTAGTTCGGATAATCAAGAAGGATTAGTTATCAATGATAAAACAGGATATGTTGTAGGTACTAAAAATGTTGATGGAATTGTAGATAGAATATTTAAAATTTATTCAACATCTATCTCAAAACAAATGGGTGAAAATGCACAAGAAACGGTAAAATCTTATTCATGGGATTCAATCGCTAAAATTGCAATTGAAAAATATAAAGAACTTATTAATAAAAAAAGGGTAAAAATAAATGATTTATCAGATTCAACCGTGGATTGATAATACGGAATTAGAAGAATTAAAAGGGGTGATTCAATCAGAGTGGCTCACTGAAGGAAAAAAAACACAACTATTTGAAGAAAAAATCAAAGAACTAACAGGAGCTAAATATGCTCTTAGTCTTTGTAATGGTACTGCCGCACTTTATGTATCAATAAAGGCATTAGGTATTGGTATAGGAGATGAGGTGATTGTACCTGATTTAACATTCATTGCTACTGCAAATTCAGTAAAGATGGCAGAAGCAGAGCCTGTATTATGTGATATTAATCCAAAGACATTTAATATTGATGTAGATAAAATCGAACAACATATTACTTCAAAGACTAAGGCAATAATGCCTGTACATCTTTATGGACAGGCAGTTGAAATGGATAAGATTATTGAGATTGCCAAAAAACATAATTTATTTATTATAGAAGATGCAGCTCAAGGAGTTGGAGTAAAATTTAATAATAAACATGTAGGGACATTTGGTGAGTTAGGAGTACTGTCTTTCTATGGTAATAAAACTATTACAAGTGCTGAAGGAGGAATAATTTTAACTAATGAGGATGAATTATTTAAAAAATGTTGGCAACTTAAAAACCATGGGAGGGAAGTTAAAGGAACATTTATTCATCCGCATATTGGGTTTAACTTCTGCTTCACTGATGTTCAAGCGGCTATTGGATTGGCACAGTTTAGTAAATTAAAAAAATTATTGAACTAAAAGTACAAAATAGAAATATATATATGAATTTATTAAACGATATACCTCAAATAGAATTTCCTTATATTGATACTCGGTGTGAGCCGGTTTTTTGGTTTACTAATATCTTAATTAATGAGCCACAAGAATTAGCAGATTACCTTCTTGATAATGGTATTCAGACAAGAAGATTTTTTTATCCTATTCACCTACAGCCTTGTTGTAATATTAAAGGAGATTTTTCTAATGCTGAACTGGTGTATAATAAAGGTTTGTCACTACCATCATCAGCATTATTAAAAGAAGAAGAGATTGAGATAATCTGTCAGAAAATAAAAGAATTCTATATACTGACTCCTGACTCCTGAATTCTGACTACTGGAGCACCCACAATATCAAATGTTA
>JASEHU010000197.1 GCA_030018635.1 bacterium | reverse complement strand
GATTCAAAACTCAAGGCTCAATGTTCAATGTAGTAGCAATGGACTTTGGAATAAAGCATAACATCCTCAGGATGTTAGCAGATATAGGCTGTAATGTCACCATAGTCCCTGCAAGCACAACTGCTTCTGAAATTCTTGCCTTAAATCCTGAGGGCATATTCCTGTCCAATGGACCAGGCGATCCAGATGGTGTCTCTTATGCCATAGATACAGTCAAAGGACTTATTTCCAGAACACTTACAACCAATTCTCTTAAGCAATTACCGATATTTGGCATCTGTCTGGGACATCAAATACTGGGACTGGCTCTTGGCGGTAAAACATACAAGCTTAAATTTGGACATCGAGGCGGTAACCAGCCGGTAAAAGATCTGTCTACAGGCAAGATAGACATTACCTCCCAAAATCATGGCTTTTGTGTTGACATCAACTCCCTAAACCCTGATGAGGTTGAAATCACCCATATCAATGCCAATGACCAGACATTAGAGGGGATGAGGCACAAAACCCTGCCAATCTTCTCTGTCCAATATCATCCAGAGGCATCCCCTGGACCACATGATGCCAGTTATTTATTTAATAGGTTTGTAAAGATGATGGCTTGAAATAAAAGTTCAGACAGCTTAGTCTGTAGGCTTGTTAGGCTATAGCACAGGTAGACACACAGACAGATTTACTGCCCTAAACACAGCTCAGGACAGAGACAAGAAGAGACAGCATCTCTGTCGTCTGCCTATCAAAAAGGCATGATCCCATGAAAGAAAATGCGGAAGTATGAATGCGGAAAGACTGCAATCTTAATTTTCGCATTCTCAGAAGAAGGAATCGATGAGGTTGGAGTGATGGCAGTTCAGAACAAACGAAACATTTACATAAAGCATGATGTTAAAGTAATGGACTCGTTTATTGATAAATTTGCCCGTAAATATATTGAACAGCGGAGTCAAACTAACACAGACATATCTTCATTAAGCAATAGCCAAATGTTTAAAACCAGCGGCTTTGATACTTCTCTGCTGGAAGAGATTATTGGCAAAAATTCTGTAGCCCACGATTTTAGAAGAGAAGAGAGAAAAACACCTTCTGTTTTACAGGACATTTACCGTAGCGATTTGGGTGAACTTCTAATGACCTATTACTTTGAAGAAAAAATAGATGAAAACTTTCGATATATTATCCCACTTAAAAACATTACCTATAGAGAACGGGACGATATGCCTGGCAGAGGGATAGATGCAATAGGATATAAAATAAATGATAATAAAATCGACATTTTACTTAGCGAAGACAAGGTGTCTGCGGAAAAGAAAAATCCTCCCGCTGTTGTTGACAAAACAAATGATTCTATTTATGCGACACAAAAGAAATATAATGATAATTTGGATATAGTTGTCAGAAGGTTATCTGATTATTGTAGAAGACTTGATGCCAAAAACGCAGAGGTAATTGGACTGGCTATTTTAAATATTGATTCTAAGAAAACAGAAGTATATTCTATCACGCTTGGATGTACCCTGATTCGTGATTTCACCTGTGTGGATTCTGAAAAGGATTTTGGAAAGATGAAATTAAATTCAGAAGAATTCAATCCAAATAAGATTCATTTTTCAATTATGTCATTCACTGAAAAAAAGATTGAACAAACAGTTCAGTTGTTTTATGAAAAAGTGCAGGAACTGATTAAATGAATACTTTATTAGATCAATTACTTGAAGACAATGAAATGCAAACGCTTCTCTCTGACAGCGAAAAGTGTGTGCTATTGTCTCAGGTTTACAAAGAGATAGATGCCCATTATGACAGCCAAAAGGTAATAAGACTTGCTTTCCTGCTTATCAATCATTGTTTTTCTTCACAAGAGTCAGATGGCAGCAAATTAAATAGGGTATATCAACTTTTAAAATCGGTAAAGATTACCAAACCTGAACAATTAAAGCAATTTGCTGAAATTTGTGGCACAGACGGCGTTGATAACGAATTGCTGTATTATTTTTATCTTTCTGCAATTTCTATTCAAAACGATAAAATTATTAATATCAGAATTGATTTGCTTGAGTATTCAGAAAATTTATTAAATAAGCAATCAGATGTCTGGAAAGATAGAATTCTTAATAAAATTTTAAATGCTTTTGTTTTTTTGTCACGAAAAAAGAATGGTTTTGAAGATATACGAAAGGCCATAACACTTATTGAAGAACTCAAACAGGAACAATCTGCTTTTGAAAAGGACTATCTTGAGAAATATAATTTTCATGAAGAAGTTAATCAGGCATATTCTTTATTGGGCTTATATCATTTATCAAAAACAATTATAGAAACAGCAACCTATCTTACAACAGGTTATGATTATAAAAAACGAATAGATGCAGAAATACGGCAACATGCGGATGTCGCCAAAAAACTTTTACACACTGCCCCTCGTCTTCAAAATATTGTTTCAATAATTGAAGTTTCTCTTAAAACAATCTGTAAAAACTCCATTTGGGCAAAAACATCTTTTAACGATAGAATAAAGCGACTTTGTAAAATCAAAGCAGAAATGGGAATGATTGATCTACTCCCGTCTCAAAGAGATGCATTAGATAAAAACCTTTTAGATGTCGTTTCAAATGTTACCGTGCTTCAAATGCCTACAATCGCTGGGAAAAGTTTACTTGCAGAATTTAATATACTTGTGACAAGATCGTTGAGACCTGATGCGAAAATTGTCTATATCGTTCCTTCCAGAGTATTGGTTAATCAAGTTTATTATGATTTAAAATTTGATCTTGAGGGAGTAGACCTTACTATTGAAAAAACAACATCAGCAATAGAAATTGACCCCAATGAAAATAATTTTCTAAATAGTGAAAAAATAGATGTCCTGGTTTCAACACCGGAAAAACTGGATTTATTAATCCGCAGACAACATCCTTCGGTTGATGATGTATCTCTTTTTGTTGTTGATGAAGCACATTCAATCCAAAATGGTGAACGAGGTGCAAAACTTGAATTATTGTTAACTCTTATTAGAAGAGAACGACCTAATGCTAAATTTATGTTACTTTCGCCGTTTATTAAAAATGCTGGGGATACACTTTCCGAATGGCTTGGTGGTGGTAATTCAATCAGTATTGACTGGAAACCAGCAGAGAAGCTGCTTATAGGTATAGATTGTCACAAAACAAAAAAAATCGATGAAATAAAGTATGAAATTCTTAATTCTCCATATTCTGAATATTCTGTTTCACAAAAAGGTACCTTTGATAATTCCATAAATATATCAATCTCTGGCAAAAAAGATCAAATCTTGGAATTTTCAATTAAACATTTTGCTCAAAAAGATAAAACTCAATTGATATTATGTCGTGGGAAAAAGAGTGTAAATAGTCGTGCAGAATTTATTTATAAGCATGTCCCTGACAAAAAAGTTTCTGAAGATGTTAATTTAGTTCAAAAATTTATTGACGATGAAATAGGTATAGAAACAACCTTAACAAAGGTTTTAAAAAAAGGAATTTGTACACATCATGCAGGGCTTTCTGATGAGACCAAATTATTGCTTGAACATTTGATCAGAGAAAAATATATCAGCCATGTATGTTCAACAACCACTGTTGCTGAAGGTGTTAATTTTCCGATTTCTTCTATATTTTTTGATGATTATCGTAAAGGTAGGGATGATAAATTATCTCCTAATGATTTTTGGAATATTGCTGGAAGAGCTGGACGAACATTAGTAGATAACTATGGAAAAATCATTTTACCTTTTAATAGCAAAGCTAATAAAGAATCTGCTGAAAAATTAATCAAAAAGAGTACTGATGAATTAATCAGTGTTTTATCAAAATTGCTTATCCATGCCGATGAAATTATCCATTTTGTAGAAAACAATGCGATAGATTCTTTATTTTTTTACAAGCATGCCGAAGCACTTGGACCATTAATCCAATATTTTATTCATCTTATTTCTGTTGGCGGACATGAAGCTTATGCCAGTGAAATAGAAGATTTATTCAAGGATAGCTTTGAATATTATTTGCTGAAATCTTATGATGATAAAGAAAAATTTATTTTAGTATGTAAATCTATTTATTTGCATCTACAAGAGAAATTTGGTTTAAAAGCAGGAATATTATCTTTTGCAGATAAAACGGGTTTCTCGGTACCTTCCGTATTAAAGGTAATGAAAGAAAAATCCTCGAATCCTAATATTGCCGATTTAGATAATTGGCAGCCAAAAAATCTTTTTGATAGTAATAATCCAGATAATTTAACCGATAAAATAAAAGTTATTGCGGACTTAAGAGAGACAAGGATGGGGACAGAGTCTGATCACTCTCAATTTAACGGAAGTTCCCCCATCATTTTTGCTTAACATGTTATAAATATATCAGTTAGCTGTATTTAGGCTACCGAAATGTAGTCACTATCATGCTATGATTTTTGGTAATTTTAGCAATTTTCCCATTGACATCCAACTGGTTTATATGATAAAATATAAATTATGTAACTCTTTATCTGACAGGAAGATGTCATCGTAGTCACTATAAAAAATCATCCTGACATTTATAACCTCTTGTAAAATCATAGGTTGTAACAAAATAGTACTTGTTGTCTGAGGGGAACTTCCGTTACAAAAAGAGTTTTCAGGGATAAAAGGGTTTTCAGTGCAAAATCTTTGGTATA
>JASEHU010000196.1 GCA_030018635.1 bacterium | reverse complement strand
AAATGAATTTATCCTCTTGTTTTACACAAGTTAGCTATTCACGGACACCACCTAACATTTAAGGTTCAGAGAGTAATACTAAGTTACATTCAAAGATATAAAAATAATTTTGGATTTTCGATTTCTTCAATCCAAAATCGAAAATCCAAAATCCAAAATTCCCTGATAAGGAGGAAAAATGGCGGACAAGATAAGATTCGTCAATTATCCAAAACAATATCAACAACTTAAAACAGAGTTTGACGCCGTATTTGAAGAGGTAATGTCAAATGGGGATTTTATTATGCGACGACACCTGGAAGAATTCGAGCATAATCTCGCTCAATATGTTGGAACAAGGCATGCCATTGGTGTCAATACAGGAACCGATGCCCTATATCTTTCTGCCCAGGCATTAGGTTTTGGGCCGGGGGATGAAATTATTACCGTAGCTCATACCTTTGTGGCCACGGTTGGTGCCATTGTCCAGTGTGGTGCGAAACCAATCCTGATTGATATCCGGGACGATTTTAATATGGATGTTAACCAGATTGAACAGGTTATTACCCCTAAAACTAAAGGGCTCATTCCTGTTCATCTCAATGGTCATGCCTGTGATATGGATAAGATTATGGAATTGGCTCAAAAGTATAATCTTAAGGTTATCGAAGATGCGGCCCAGGCCTTAGGTGCTGAATTTAAAGGCAAAAGATGCGCCTCTTTCGGTGATACATCTATATTCAGCTTCTACCCGGCCAAGATGTTAGGTACCCCCGGAGACGGTGGAATGATTTGTACCAACGATGATACCCTGGCCAGAAAACTTCGTGCCTTTCGTGATAATGGCCGTGTTGAATCTGTGGATGTTATAGAATGTTTTGGCTGGTGTACCCGTCTGGATAACCTTCATGCGGCTATTCTTGATATGAAATTCAAATATTTTGATAAATGGATAGAACGCCGCCGGGAAATTGCCCTGGCTTATGACCAGGGACTAATAGGGATTGAGGGGCTAACTGTTCATCCTCGTGCCGATGCAACTTATTTCGATGTCTATCAAAATTATGTTATTCGGACTAAGAGACGGGATGAATTGGTTCAACACCTGCGTAACTCAGGGATAGAGGTATTAATTTCCTGGCGAACACCATTACACAAACAAAAAGCATTGGGACTTACTCATTTTAATTTACCTGTGACGGAACAAATATCCAATGAGGTCATATCATTGCCTATGTATCCTGAATTAACCGATGATGAGGTGCAAATAGTCGTAAATACTGTCTGGGATTTTTTTAAGAAATAGTGAAGATAGACTAAAGACTAAAGACTAAAGACTAAAGACTAAAGACTAAAAACTAAAGACTGATTTACCTATTTCGAGGAGATAATTATGTTCAAGACAAAACAATATCTATCACTTATTAGTGATGGAATAATGGTTGGAGTAATATTATATCTGGCATTCTGGGTTCGATTTGGCGGAATTTTTACCGGCGATGAATATGACCAGTTTTTTACCATCTTACCCGTATTTATTTTAGTTCGGCTGATAAGTTTTTATTTTTTTGGGCTTTATAAAGGAATATGGCGTTATGCCAGCCTGCAGGATTTACTTAATATTATTAAGGCCGTAACTATCAGTATGATTATACTTGTGGTTATTACCTTCTTTTTCCGCTTCTCATTCCCCAGAACAATCTTTCCAATAGACTGGGCATTTACTATTCTCTTTATTGGTGGAAAAAAATTCCTGCCCAGAATATTGCGGGAGTTTAAACGACAGAAAACCGTAAAAAAAAGGGTTCTTATTGCCGGTGCCGGGGACGCAGGGGAAATGATAGCTCGGGAAATTAAAAACAGTTTCGATTCAGAATACACGGTGATAGGATTTATTGACGACCATCATCAGAAACAAGGTATGCAAATTCAGGGGATAAAGGTGCTTGGTAAAAAAGAAAGTATTCCCTATTGGGTTAAGCGTAAGAAGATTGAAGAAGTTATCATTGCTATGCCTTCTGTCCCCGGGAAGGTTATCTATAATATTGTTTCTATTTGTAAAGATAGCGGTGTCAGATGTAAGGCTATCCCAAGTTTAAGTGAGTTAATAAGGGGTCAGGTAAGTATTAAGGAACTGCGTGATATTAATCCTGATGACCTGCTCAGACGAGCACCGGTTACCTTGAATTTAGAGGAAATATCCGCCTATCTGGATAAAAAATGTATTCTTGTTACAGGTGCGGCCGGCTCTATCGGCTCTGAATTATGCCGGGAAATATTAAATTTTAACCCTGAAAGATTGATTATGTTTGACCATAACGAAAATGACCTGTTTTTTCTTGAAAATGAATTGAAAGGAGAAAAAGAGGGAAGGGATAATTCATTCGCTTTAGAGGTATGCATTGGGGATATTAAGGACAGACAAAAGGTGAATTGGGTCATGGAAAGATTTGCTCCGAAGGTAATTTTTCATGCCGCGGCTCATAAACATGTGCCAATGATGGAATTAAATCCTGAAGAGGCTATTAAGAATAACATTGGTGGGACAAAAATATTAGCTGAATTAGCCATTCGATATAAGGTAGAAAAATTTATCTACATCTCTACGGATAAAGCCGTAAATCCAATAAGTGTTATGGGTGCATCTAAAAGGGTGGGAGAGATGTTAATTCAAAATGTAAATGGAGATGGCCAGACCCAATTTATTAGTGTCAGATTTGGAAATGTCTTAGGTAGTGCCGGTAGTGTGATACCATTGTTTCGCAAGCAGATTGAAGAAGGTGGACCACTTACGGTAACCCATCCTGAGGCTACACGCTATTTTATGACTGCCCCTGAGGCGGTTAGCCTTGTTATTCAGGCAGGGGCTATGGGTAAAGGAGGCGAGGTATTTGTTTTAGATATGGGCGAACCGGTCAAAATTACAGACCTGGCCAAAGACTTGATTATGCTCTCAGGACTTGAACTGAATAAGGATATTGAGATAAAATTTATTGGCTTAAGACCTGGCGAGAAACTACACGAAGAACTACTGACAATGGGAGAAACGACAAGTGCTACTTATCATAAACAGATATTTATCGCCAAACCGGATTTGCTCGACCCGAGGATACTGGAGGAAAAAATCAATAATTTAGTTTTGACATCAGAACAAGGTGATAGAGAAGGAATTATTCAGCAATTAAAGGAATTTGTCCCAGATTACAACCCCAATTCAAACTATGGATAAAAATGGGATGGTTCACTTTAGTGTGAAAACTTGCGGGTAAAAGATGGAGTTGGAAATTGGAAATTAGAAATTAGGCTTACAAGTTCTCTCCCCAATTTCTAATTTCCAATTTCCAATTTCTAAAAAAAAATCACAGGAAAAACGATGGAAATAAACTGTCCCGATATAAAGGAAAAAATGAAGAAAAAAATCCATTCTGTTAATATCTATCTCATTATTCTACTCGGTTTTTCTATACCTATCTCTACTTCGCTGGGCAGTATTTTCTGCACGCTTATTTTTTTATTATGGTTTATTGAAGGTAATTTCAAATATAAGATTAATAAAATTATTGAAAACAAAGCGGTCTTATCCTTTATCTTATTGTTTTCTCTTTATGCAGTAGGCTTACTCTGGACAACGGATTTACAAAATGGACTTTATATTTTGGGTAAAGGACACTATCTTCTCCTGACACCAATAATTTATACGGCTATAAGTAATGAAAAAGAAAAGACTGTGGCAAGCAAAGCCTTTATAGCGGGGGTGATATGTTCAGTAGTTGCCTCGTATGGACTCTATTTTAATATCCTCAAATTCAATGCTCTAACCTCTGCTACTCATACGCTTATCCATTATGGATATTACAGTATTTATTTATCTTTTGCCATCTTTTATCTTTTAAGAGAGGCTTGCCTCGGAGGCTTGCCTCTAAGAGGCTTGCCTCGTTCTAGTTTTAAAAAAATGATTGTCTTATTACTCGTTATTTTTATGACTATCAATCTCTTTTTTATTCAACACGGCCGAGTAGGGCAATTAGCCTTTTTTGTATTAATAATACTTTTCATGATTAAAAAATGGGGTATCAAAGGTATGTTATATGGCCTTATACTTGTTTGCCTTTTATTGATGTGCATTTACACACTCTCACCTACATTCAGGACTCGTCTCGATAGGGGAATAGAAGATATAACCCAGTTTCAAACTAAAGACAAACCAGGCGGGGTAGGTGAGCGATTGATCTTCTGGCAAAATACATTTAAGATAATTAAGGCGAATCCTATTATTGGCATTGGCACAGGAGATTTCAATCTGGAATACGCAAAAATCAATCAAGCCAAAGATAAATTGCCAGATACGGATAATCCACATAATAATTATTTATTTGTTCTGGCTTTGTTTGGAGTAATAGGATTTATTATTTTTCTTAATCTCTTCTATCAGATGTTTAGATATTCTCTTTTATCAGCCATGGGTGAGATTGTTCAATTGTTAATAGTAGTAATGTTAATACTTATGCTTTCTGAGGCGCCTATGATGCGTCATGGGATGCTCTTTTTTACCTATCTGAGTGGATTGGTGTTAATAAATGCAAAAAGAGATAATCATTAATCATTGACCTATTATACCATTATGTGTTTTTGCGTAAAATTTGGTGGTGTCCGTGAATAGCTAACTTGTGTAAAACAAGAGGATAAATTCATTT
>JASEHU010000195.1 GCA_030018635.1 bacterium | reverse complement strand
CATTCAATATTCTACATTCAAGGTGAATTTCCGTTTGCACAGGTCGAAAATTAGTAGAAAAGAGGAGGGAAGAAAGATGTTAGACATAAAACAGATTCAAAAGATTCTACCGCATCGCTACCCATTTCTATTAGTTGATAGAATTATTGAAATGGAAAAAGGGAAAAGAATCGTTGGGATTAAAAATGTAACGGCAAATGAATCATTTTTTCAAGGACATTTCCCGGGAAATCCTGTTATGCCAGGGGTACTAATAATCGAGGCTATGGCACAAGTCGGTGGAGTACTTATGCTCTCTGAGCCTCAACATAGCGGAAAATATATCTATTTTGCAAGAATTGATAAGTCGCGATTCAGGAAATTAGTTATTCCAGGTGACCAATTACGGCTTGAAGTAGTTCCAGTGAAAATTCGGGAAAAAGTGGGTGTAATGGAAGGAAAGGCTTATGTTGATAATAACTTAGTTGCTGAGACAACGATGATGTTTATGGTGGGTGAAAGTATTTCCCGATAGCGGAGGTAAGAAAAGTGGAGATTCATCCAACAGCTATTGTTCATCCAAAGGCAAAGATAGCCGATGATGTCCAAATTGGTCCCTTTAGTATTGTTGAAGAAAATGTAACCATTGGGCAAGGAACTAAGATTGGTTCGCATATTATCTTGAATGGGTGGACCACGATTGGTAAAAATTGTACAATTCACATGGGTTGTGTCATTGGCCATGAACCACAAATTAAAAATTATGAGGAAAAAGAATCCTATGTAGTCATTGGCGATAACAATATTATTCGGGAGTATGTGACTATTCATCGCGGCTGGAAGGAAGGCGAGACAACCAACATAGGCAATGATAACTATATTATGGCTAATGCCCATGTCGGTCATAACTGTCAAATAGGTTCAGGGGTGATTATAACTAATTCTGCTCTATTGGCCGGACATGTGATAGTTGAAGATAAAGCCATCATCTCCGGATTGGTGGGTATTCATCAATTTTGCAGAATCGGGGCTTTCGCTATGCTCGGTGGAATGTCGGCGATAGTTCAGGATGTTCCACCTTATATGTTAGTTGATGGTAATCCAGCCGTAGTGCATGGGATAAATACCGTGGGACTACGGCGGGCAGGGTTTTCTCAAGAACTGCGCCATCACCTCAAAACTGCCTATAAAATCCTCTACCGTTCTAATCTTAATACATCCCAGTCTTTGGCAAAAATAGAAAAAGAATTACCGTCTTTGCCTGAAATTAACCATCTCATAGAGTTTATTAAAAAATCTAAACGGGGTATATGTTGTGGAAAGGGGGAAAATTAAGTAGAAATTAAGTAGAGATTAGGTGGAGATTGGTAAAGAAAACAATAAATCTCTACCTGATCTCCACCCATCTCTACCAATCTCTACCCCACCGTTAACTGAGCAGTTACAGGCAGCATGATTTTACCCACAAATTTTACACGCACCCCCCTTAACTTATTTTCTTGACAGGGATTAAAATTTTTGTTATATTAGAATAGGGTTTTATAACATTTGATTTGGGTGTGGCTATTCTTAAACGACGGAAGAACGATAAAAAAATCCTGTAATTACTGAAGTTATGTAAAAAGTTAAAATGGGAAAAACCTTATTTTTGAGGAGATATTACCTATGAACAGTAATATAGGGTCCTTTTGTCGGAAAAATCCAGTGTTTGGGTGGGGAAAATACCTTTTTTGAACCTAAAAGCAAGGTAAAAGCCCCTTTTTTCCGTCGTCCTAAAGTAGCCACACCCATTTGATTTTAGCAGTTCGGTGGTTTTTGTTAATAAGTTTCATTGCAAATTTATCATTGCAAAATTAACATTTCAAATTTAAAATGCTAAATGTTAAATTTACAATTTGCAATGAAATCAATCCACAAAAACAAATGGAATGAACCAATAGGGCGCCCGTAGCTCAACTGGATAGAGTGACGGACTACGAATCCGCAGGTTGGAGGTTCGAATCCTCTCGGGCGTACCAGTGATAATTATGAATAAGACTAAAAATTGGGATATTTATTTTATGCAGGAGGCTCTCTCAGAGGCAGAAAAGGCGTATAAAAATGGGGATGTCCCGGTAGGGGCAGTAATTGTCCTGGATGATAAAATTATCGCCCGTGGCTATAATCAAGTAGAATTCCGTAATGACCCAACCGCTCATGCAGAGATATTAGCGATTCAACAAGCCGCTGATTATCTAAGAAATGAGCGATTACTCCACACCACTCTTTATGTTACCATTGAGCCATGCACGATGTGTGCCGGGGCATTAGTCTTATCACGGATTTCAAATTTAGTTTATGGAGCAGACGACCCCAAAACAGGGGCTTGTGGGTCAATTGTAAATATAATTCAGCATCCTTGCCTCAATCATCAACTGAATCTACGAAAAGGTATTTTGGAAGAAGAGGCAAAGGAGTTAATTCAACGGTTTTTTAAAGAAAGAAGGGGTTGAATACCTAATTAACAATTATCAATTAATAATTGATAATTATATAAGGAGAGGTACCGAAGTGGTCATAACGGGACCGCCTCGAAAGCGGTTTGGGGGATAATCTCTCTCACGTGGGTTCGAATCCCACCCTCTCCGCCAGTTGGGAAAAGAAAGGTTGGACTCGCCTCAGCAATTTTCGGTGAACACGATATATTTTATACAAAAAGTTAGGAGTTAGAACTTCTGCTCTGTCAAAGGGTTTATGGTTATTTTATTATACTCCATTGTTTCATAATTTATGAGGCAGTGGAGTATAAATACCCTGGAGAAGATATGATGAATAAAGAATTAGTGAAAGAAAATTTATTTGAGTGCAAAAAACTCTTAAAAAGATATGGAGTGAAAAAGATAGGAGTTTTTGGCTCCTTAGTGAGAGGAGAGCGAAAAGAAGATAGTGATATAGACTTGCTCGTAGAAGTCAAAGATATAAGATTACTTGATTTTGTAGAGTTAGAGATGAAACTCTCAGAGATGCTTGGAGCAAAAGTTGACCTTGTCTCCATCAAAGCACTTAAGCCTTTTATTAAACCATACATAATGAAGGAGGTAGAATTCATTGAGGGATTATAGGCTTTACCTTGCTATGAGTAGAATACGGATTGCACGAATGAGACGGATAAACACAGATAAAAAATCCATACAATCCGTGTCATCTGTGTTCTATTAGATAATGTTGAAGATAAGGTAGGATAACCGTTCAGCAGGGGTGTAAGAAAGGGAAAAAGGAAAAGTAGCAAAAAGGAAAATTTAATTTATATAGTAAAAACTACTTGCTTTTTATGGGAATATTTGATATAATGATAGTTAAAGAGGAGGATAAAGATGAATTCTGACAAATCACGAATTAAAGATTTACTGGATAAAAGATTAAGCATCCCTTCTTCCCCTCCCCAACTCATATTCATCGTCAATCAAACATTTATCAATAACTTCCCTGCGCCAAAGAATCCATATCTTAAAGAAGAATCTCAATCTATCTCTTCAGAGATTGATCCTACTTTTTTTGAGGAAGAAAGAGCATTTTTACAGATGAAAGACTTACTATATGAGGAGTATCCTGAAAAGTATGTAGCTATAAAGGATGGTAAGGTAATTGATAGTGATGAAGATAATTCTGGATTAGCAGAAAGGGTATATAAAGGATTTAAACCGCCAATCTTTATTGATAAAGTAACAAGAGAAGAAGAGGTAGCCTACCTTGTTTCTCCCAAAACAGATGTGTAAAGGAGATCAAAAATGTATGTATATGATAAAAAAGAAACCCCTCCCTGTCCTTGTATAAATGTATCAATAGAAAGTTTGTTCGGGAGGAAGGTATCAGGAATAAAGGCTATTTTAGATACCGGAGCCTCAAAAACTGCTGTTCCGATAGATGTATTAGATATTCTGAACCTCACTCGATTTCCCACCCGTAGAATCCGTGTTAGGGATTACAGTGAGCGTGAGGTATGGCGTTATATCTACTATGTTCATATACTCCATCCAGAGTTTACATGCTTGAGAGTTGAAGTAATTGGAATTGATAGAGGAGCTACAATGTTAATTGGGAGGGATATTATTAACAAATGGAGGTTATTGTTAGATGGCCATAAGCAAGTCTTTAACCTTGAAAGATAAAGAATTTCAGAAGACGCCAATGAGAGCAAAGAATGAACATATAAGATTAGCTGAATCCTATAAGGATAGATATAGAGAGACACGGAATATCTGGGATATTATTGAGGCCTCTCGTCATTACTTTGAAGCCGCTAAATATACCAAATCAGCCGATATAGTTCTGGGTATTAGTGAATCTCTCTATCATTTTGGTTATATGGATAAAGCTAAGGAGTTAAACATTCAAACAATAAATACAACAAGAGAGAAAAGGAAAGCTACTGCTCTGAATAACTTAGCTAATATCTACAATACCCAGGGCAACTATCAAGAGGCATTGAAGTGGTATGAAAAGAGTATAAAGATATTTGAGAAGATAGGCAACCAGGCAGGTTTAGCCACGACTTACAATAACATTGGTGAAATTCATCGTGCCCAGGGCAACTATCAAGAGGCATTGAAGTGGTATGAAAAGAGTAATGAGAAGATAGGCGACCAGGCAGGTTTAGCCACGACTTACAATAATATTGCATCAATCCATTATGCCCAGGGCAACTATCAAGAGGCGTTGAAGTGGTATGAAAAGAGTATAAAGATTA
>JASEHU010000194.1 GCA_030018635.1 bacterium | reverse complement strand
AATGAATTTATCCTCTTGTTTTACACAAGTTAGCTATTCACGGACACCACCAAAATTCGCAAAGATTAAATATCGCTTCTCAATTGATTAATAAAGAGGTATGATGATGAAAAAAATTCCAGAGAATTATGAAGAGAGAAAATGGCTTGATGAACATTTCTATGAAGTAGCAAGTAAATACAAAGGCAAGGTGGTTGCTATTCATAAAAAAGGGATAATAGCCTCAGCAGAAAACATAGATGGACTTAACAAGATTTTAACATCAGATTTCCAACAAATTAAACCATTCGTGGTTGCTTTTCCAGAAAAAATTGATTATTATCCTCAAGGAGAAAAAATATGAGTACAGTAGTAATTGAATCACTTCTAACCGGACAGATGGAAGAGATAGAAGTAAATTTGGGTAAATCTTCTACCTTTACATTTAATACCGCAAGGAAAATAGGGATTACACTCAAGGATAACTACTGTAATATTCTAATTCATCCAGAAGGAAACAACCGCCCTCCAATACCTATCCATGTTTGTCTTGTCCCATCAGTAGATGGTGTTGATGGAACTTTAGGATATTCGGATTTTGTTGAGGTATCTGATCCATTTTCAGTTCCGTGGGAGATATATCTACAACTTTCGATAGAAATGGTTGAAAAACTAACACAAAGGGCAAGAGATGAAAACGAGATATGGATAAAAAAACGGATTGAAGAACATAACGCTGAATGGATATTAATAGTTAATAAAGAAGTTATTAGATGGTCAAGAAATCGTAAAGATTATCCATTAGAAGAGGAATTAGAAAAGATAGCTAAAAGATATAATCTGTTTCCCTTTCTCTTTTTCCGACCACCATTGATAGAAGAAAGCAGTTGGACATCAACGATATATGAAAATGACTATTACCCTAGTATCGAGATAAGTGTATACGGAAACCTAAATTTGACAGGAGATTTAGATACTGGAAATCCAACTACAACATTAGATAGAGACTTATTAATATCTTCTAACCATCTACAAATGAAGCCTCTCAAATTTCCTCTTCAGAAAGCAATCTTTCATAATAAACTTTATGAATATTCGAACGATATAATACATATTCAGATTACTGATGAATCAGGAAAGGAAAAAACTAAACCCATTAAGTGTAACTGTGTTAAGAACTGGGAGAATAGTCCTTTTTGCAAGGTAAATTCCAAACGGCAAGCACTTGTAGGTAGAGATATATTATTAGAATTTCCAGTTGAAGTTAGATTGAACGGTAAGAAGCAAAAAACTTATATTTATCTGTAACGGAGTATAAAAAATGGATATTTCAGATTTACTTATTATGACCAAAGAGCGTAATGCCTCTGATTTACATCTGTCTTCCGGGACCGTTCCCAGACTGAGAATACATGGCAAATTGGAGAGGATAGGCGATACTGTCTTATATAAAGAAGAAATCCATAATATGCTTTATGAGATTTTGACAGATGAACATAAGGCAAAGTTTGAAGAAAAGAAGGAACTGGATTTTTCACTGGAATTAAAAGAAGTGGGTAGATTCAGGATAAATGTTTTTTATCAGCGGCGTGGAGAAGGAGCCTCTTTTAGACTTATTCCAGATAAGATTAAGTCTGTGAAGGAATTAGGGCTACCACCTATTGTCGAGGAATTAGCCCGGTCCGAGCGAGGACTTATTTTAGTTACAGGACCAACCGGCAGTGGTAAAACAACAACCTTAGCCGCCATGATTGATTTAATCAACCAGGAGCAATATAACCATATTATTACCATTGAGGACCCGATTGAATTTGTGCATCAGGATAAAAATTGTCTGGTTAATCAGCGGGAAATAGGGACTAATACAGAGTCCTTTTCAATTGCACTACGAAGTGCCTTACGCGAGGACCCTGATATTATCTTAGTTGGTGAGATGCGTGATTTAGAGACTATTTCCGCGGCGTTGACGGCGGCAGAGACAGGACATGTCGTTTTTGCTACCTTGCATACCAATAGTGCCCCACAAACCATAGACAGGATAGTGGATGTTTTTCCACCACATCAACAGGCACAAATAAGAACTCAGATGTCAGAGGCTTTAAGAGGGGTAATTTCACAAACCTTAATTCCACTTCTTGACGGGACAGGCAGAGTCTGTGCGGCAGAGATAATGGTAGCCACATCGGCTATTAGAAATCAGATTCGAGAAGGTAAAACCCAGCAGATGCCAAGTGTTATTCAAACAGGTGCTAAAGACGGTATGCAAAGCCTTGACCAAACCTTAAGAAATCTCCTTATACAGCGTAAAATTACACCAGAAGAGGCCAGAAAAAGGGCAATCGATAAAACGAGTTTTGGACAGATTGGTGGAGGAAGCAGTGGCGGAGGCTATAGTAGTGGAGGCTATTAGAAAAAGTATTATTAATCCTTAAAGTAGTTGTTAAATTCCCCTTTCCCCCAGATTTTTTAATCACCATTCTAAATTCCAGATACAGCAATTCACGGTGAACAGAAAACCCGTGCTATTATAAGGGTTTGGAGCGATTTTAAAATATTTTCTTCGTAATATTTAGCCCAAAAACTGGCGCATCAAGTCTTAAATAGAAGAGATTGAATCCCTTTGCCAGAGCGAAGTTTTCCATTCCTTGATTTTCGATTAGAGGTATCGTATTCACCGTGAATTGCTGTTCCAGATAAAAAACAGTTGACCAAAAGCAAATAATGTGGTAAAATAAGAGAATTAGAGTTCGGGGCGTAGCGCAGTTTGGTAGCGCGCATGGTTTGGGACCATGAAGTCGCTGGTTCAAATCCAGTCGCCCCGACCAGAAAAGAGGTAATCGGTAACAACCAATTGATAGTTTTTCTTCACCGATAACCTGATAACCGATTACCTGATTAATTGCGCCTGTAGCTCAAATGGATAGAGCAACGGACTTCTAATCCGTAGGTTGAGGGTTCGAGTCCCTCCGGGCGTGCCAGATTTTTTAAAAAAAGAATGGCTATTAATTGGGATTTGTGCATGGGGAAAAATCCACAATCCCAAATAAAAATAAGGAGGTAAAGGTAATGGCAAAAATTTATTATGACCAGGATGCGGATTTAAACATTCTAAAAGGCAGGAAGATTGCTATTGTGGGGTATGGGGCGCAGGGACATGCCCATGCCCAAAACCTGCGGGATAGTGGGTTAGAGGTAATTGTTGCTGAATTAAAAGGAACCCCTAATTATGAGCAGGCAGTTAAGGATGGCTGGACACCGGTTTCGGCTAAAGAGGCTTCCCAGACAGCAGACCATATCCAACTATTGGTTCCAGACCAGTATCAATCTTCTGTTTATAAATCCGAGATTGCGGATAATCTTAAAGCTGGTAAGGTATTAGGCTTTTCCCACGGATTTAATATCCATTTTGGACAGATAGTTCCGCCAAAAGAGGTTGATGTAATTATGGTTGCCCCCAAAGGTCCTGGACGGTTGGTCAGACAGGTTTTTGTTCAGGGTGGCGGGGTGCCCAATTTGATTGCTGTTTATCAGGATGCCTCAGGAGCGGCAAAACAACTTGGATTAGCCTATGCCAAAGGGATTGGCGGGACTCGGGCAGGCGTGATTGAAACGACATTTGCCGAAGAAACCGAAACAGACCTGTTTGGCGAGCAAGTAGTTTTATGTGGCGGCACATCAGAATTAATAAGGGCAAGTTTTGATACCCTGGTTGAGGCAGGATACCAGCCGGAAATAGCCTATTTTGAGTGCTGTCATGAATTGAAATTGATTGTTGATTTGATTTATGAACGAGGAATTACCGGTATGCGGCAGGCAATCAGCGATACGGCTAAGTATGGCGATGTGACCAGAGGCAGAATGATTATTACTGACGAGACCAGAATGGAGATGGAAGAGATATTAAGGGATATTCAGGAAGGAGATTTTGCTAAAGAATGGATATTGGAAAATCAGGCTAATCGACCGGTATTCAATGCCTTACTCAAAAAGGACTCGCAACATTTGATTGAAAAAGTCGGGGCAGAATTAAGAAAGATGATGAATTGGATTAAAAAACCATAAGACAAATGAGACCTATATTAAAAAAGAGACAGATAAATAAGTCCACCCTGACCTTACTTCAAGGCGACATCACTAATGAGACGACAGATGCTATTGTCAATGCGGCTAATTCGAGTTTAATGGGTGGTGGCGGGGTTGATGGGGCTATTCATCGAGCTGGTGGAGGTGCCATCCTTGAAGAATGCAAGGATATCCGGGCAAAACAAGGGAATTTACCTACCGGCAAGGCAGTCATTACTACCGGCGGAAATCTAAAGGCGAAATATGTCATCCATACAGTCGGACCTATCTGGCATGGTGGCAATCAAGGAGAAGCGGAGTTGCTTAAAAGTGCCTATCTGGAAAGCCTGAAGATGGCTGTGGCTAATAACTGTTCGTCGATTACCTTTCCATCTATTTCTACCGGTGTTTATGGCTATCCAAAGGAAAAAGCTGCGCCCATTGCCCTTGAAACGGTTATTGATTTCTTGAAAACGGATGTCCGGATTAAAGAGGTACGCTTTGTGTTATTTGATTCACAGACATTCGCTGCCTATAATCAGGCTTTATTGATTCTTGAAGAACGAGATGATTTCTGAGTGAGTTTTTACCACGAATTATACGAATTTCGGTGGTGTCCTATTTTAATTATAGTGAGGCATCTAAAAAAGTATAAAAAGGGGGATTATTCATTGCAAA
>JASEHU010000193.1:4506-4734 GCA_030018635.1 bacterium | reverse complement strand
TTCCATTGGTGTGCCACCGGCTATCCGAACGCCTGCCTTGACTGCCTCGACAATCTCATTTAAGTGAATATGTCCTGGGATAATCTCATTACCTGAGTTAGCAATGCCGATAATTGGTCTGACTATCTCTTCATCGGTATAGCTCATAGCCTTAAATAGTGAGCGATGAGGGGCTCGCTCAAGACCCTTTTTCATTAAATCCGACCGCATGATACATGCCTCCTTTTA
>JASEHU010000193.1:0-4496 GCA_030018635.1 bacterium | reverse complement strand
TGTCCGAAAAGAAGATAAATCATTGCAAATTTAACATTGCAAATTGCAAATTTTAAATTTTGGGATTTGGGTTTTGGCTTTCCCAATCCACGAATTCTAACTCACTTAATTCTAAACAAATCCACATTATTTTTAGAATATTCCAACTCGGTATATTTGTCCAGAAACTCCCCAATTATTTTTAATTCAACATCCTCTTCCTTGCCCTGGTAGAAAAGGGAGGCCAAGTTTTTATTAATCAGCACATGGGTTATTTTCAGTCCCTTTAACTTCTTTAGTAAGCCGTCTGCGTCGTGTGAATCTCTTATCAACTTTAACATTTGTGAGACCTCAAAGAAGCTATCGGCAATGTAGGTCCGTTCACAAAAATACCCTCTATTTTCCCATAAAAATAGTATTTTGGCCGATGCAGGTAAATTTTTATTTATGTATTGACACATCTCATAATGTTTGAGTGAACGGTTTAAAAATGCCTCTTTAGATTCAGTCCCTATCATTACCCGCAATCTATCTCCTAAGTCTTGTAGATTAGGAAGAATTACGGATAAAAGTATCACCGCAATAACTAGATAGATAGCTATATGAAATTTCTTCAGCCACTTGCTATTGACGATTAAATTTTCTATGGTGTAAGCACTCAACAAACCTAATAAAGGTAGAATAGGCATTAAAAATCTTATCTTATGCGGACAAACAAAACCCGAGGCCCAGCAGATAAAAAATAATAAAGAAAATCCTGAAAGATAAATGATGATTTTACTTATCCGGGGTAAAAACAGCAATAATGGAATAAAGATTAATCCAAGAGGATTTAATGTGCCGTCATAAAATACATGGCCTGGATTACCATAGACCACCAGGTTCCATGGCAGAAGAAGATAATCCAGGAGGCCTCGTTCCATACCCATAGAATGCATCCAGGCACTATATTGTCTGGCCAGTTCTGCATCCCAGTAACTTCCACCAAGAAGGCTATAGAATCTCGGGTAAAGGGGATTGCCTGTATAGAGATAACTTTTTATCAGCCAGGGCACGACAAATAAAAAGGCAATACCAAAAAATATAAATAGTTTTTTCGTTATTTGTCTGAATCGAGCCTTATCTGAAAAACAGTATTTTAAAATAATACCAACCCCGAGTGAAAAAACTCCAAAGACTTGTGTATATTTAGAACCTAATCCAATACCGGAAAAAATAGCCATTAAGATTATCCATCTATCATTTTTAGAATCAAGCCAGATAAAAAAACCATACAGGGCAACAAGATAATAAAATGTTAATCCTAAATCTATATAGGCCGTTCCTTTCTCAAAGATGACTACAGGATTGGTCAGGAATATTACGGCGGCTAACAATCCAATCTTATGGGTAAAATATCTTAATGAAAAGGAATAAAGTAAAATGGATATTAAAATACCAAATGCCCAGTGAATAAGTTTAGCCAGACATATTCCTTTTAATCCAAGACAAAGCATGAATAACATCTCTATATTTAAAGGAAAGTTAGACCAGACATTGTAGGGAACAGGATAAAATTTATGGTGAGTTAAATATAGCCTGGGAAGATTTAAGTGATAGGTAAGGGTATCCCAGGCAATTGCTGGGGTTGTGGCGCGGACAAAACATATTACCGTGAGATAGAACAAGATACTCCACAGGATAACATCAGATATAGAAAAGACATTAACCTTCTTGCCTGCATTTTTCTTTTTTGAAGGGATTAAGATTTTAAATTCATTAATTCCCAGAATTCCACCCAGAAGCATTAAGATATAAAAAGAAACAGGATAAAGCCAGCCCACCACACCTAAGATAAAGGTAGCATACATTAATATTCCCAGGCCAATGCCTGTTGAAAAGAGAAATACCTCTAAAATAGAGATTTGGAATTTAAAAAGTTTTAGAATTTTATGCCCAATGCCAAAACTTATAATGATAAATGAAAATAGGAACACAAGCAAAATAAGTGGCTCAAACAGAGGTGTTATCTTTGTATAAAAATCAGGGTGTTGTTGATGATAACGGATAAATACCCAACCGGTCCAGACAATTAAGGTAGGAATTAAGATGTAGTCATTGATTAACCATTTTCTGATATTTTTCATTTTGCTTTTTCCCAGTAAGCGTTCAGGTATCAGAGGTCAGATGTCAGACTGTGCGAAAAGTCATTTTAATCTTACGAGAATACAGTTAAAATGTAGAATGTAGAATATTGAATGTAGAATGTCGAAGGAAAGCAGGAAAAATACTAAAACTTCACAATTCTACATTCTACATTCAATATGTCCTAAAAGCCTATCCGAAAAGTTGGAAGTCCGAACTTGGATTGAGAGTTTTCACACAATCTGAAGCCAGAGGTCAGAGGTCAGAAAATCTGTTTTTCTGTCCTCTGTCTTCTGTCCTCTGTTGACTGATACCTGAACGCTTACTTTTCCCAGGCAGGATGCAGGACAGTGATATTGTTATCACTAATATTGCCGGTAATTATATCATTCAAGCCATCATTATTTACATCAGCAATAGCCAGTCCACCAGGGCCCCTGCCGGTAGAAAAATGAACCGGTGGATGTAATTTCCCATTATTATCTTGCAAATGGACACTGATGGTCTCAGAGTTTGAATTTATTAAATCCGCCCGACCATCATCATTCACATCACCTATTCTAACTGCCCCGGAGCGTCCTTCTTTAGTTGTGGTTGTGCCGATTAGTCCAAATGAGATATTATCCTTTCGGCCAAAGATGGATAACGGACCTCCAGAGGCAACAATTTCATTCAATCCATCACCATTAATGTCTCCCAGGCAGACATTAAACGGATTCCCTCCGGCGGTTTGAAGTGCACCCAGAGAAAGAAGTGCCCTGTCTGGCTGTTGAAAATATACATTCAAGGTGCTATTGGAATAATTAACCGCGGCAATATCCTCTTTGAAATCACCATTTATATCCCCAATGGATAGCCAGTAAGTGGTAGGGCCAGCCGCATAAACAATATGGGCAAATATATCCTTCCCCTGTTTTTGCATAGTCAGGCTATCGCATCCTTTAAAAGAGCCGAGTAGATAGTCGTAACTTTCCTTAATGTCCGGCACCCAGGTAAAAATACTAATCGAGGCTGCCCCTGAATTAGAGAGAACAATATCGTTTCGGCCATCACCATTGACATCACCTACGGCTAATCCATAAGGTCCCCGTTCACTACGAAAAACCATGGTTTGGGTCAGTGTGCCGCCTTCATTTTGGGTAAATATATGCACCGTATCTGCAGCCGCACAGCCAACAATAACATCATTTAACCCATCACAATTCATATCCGCTATGCCCACACCAAAGGGACCCTGATTAACCGGGTAGGTTGTTTGGGTAGCCAATTTCCCATCCGGTAGTTGAATGAAAACACTAATATTATTATCGTAATAGTTAGCCGAGACAACATCATTGAGCCCATCTCCACTAACATCTCCCACGGCAATAATCCCGGGTGAGCCACCTGCTTGATAGGCTGTAGGTGGGGTCATAGTGAACTTACCACCTTTTGGGGTTTTTGTCTCAAGTTTGAATTCTACTGCCTGATAGGCTGAGACATTACCTTCATTATCACTTGCAGCCAGATAAAGTCTATGCAAACCTGAGCCACTTACCCGTAAATTTTTAATCGAGGTTTTCGTGGTCCAGTTGGTCATGGGTTGCTGGTCGAGTTTATAGAAATAGGCGGCAATTTTTTCACCTGCCGGCGGCTTCCAGGTAACATTAAATGAATTTCCCCCTCCATCCCCTGGTACCACCTTTATTTCTACCGGTGGATTAATCATTTTGGCAAAAACCATCCCTGTTTGTAGTAATAAAATCATGGAAAAGATTAATATCCGCATTTTTGTTTTTCCTCCTCGTATAAGGTTCAACGCAAATTCAATAGGCTCTTACGAAACAGGTAATTAGCAGAAGGGACACTGGGGGTTTTCACTAATCCCTTTTCTCTTTTATCTTAGCCGCTTTACCTTTTCTTTCCCTTAGATAAAATAATTTAGCCCTTCTTACCTTTCCTTGTTTAGCCACGGCAATTTTTTGTATCACAGGGGAATAAAGGGGGAATGTTTTTTCTACCCCGACACCATAGGAGATTCGTCTCAGGGTAAAGGTTTTGCTTATTCCTTCTCCGCGTCGTCGAATGACCGTCCCTTCAAAATTTTGAGTGCGCTCTTTGTCTCCTTCTATCACCTTAATACTTACCTTTAGTGTATCTCCCGGTGCAAAAAGAGGTATTTTTTTCTTTAATTCTGGCACCATTTCTTGTGTAATCATTTTTAATTTTCGCTCCTTTTTTAAATCCATAGGAATTATAACCACAGAGGCACGGAGAATAGTGGGTCATTCCATTTGATATTGGGGGTAGCTATGATAGAATCCAGGTAACTATTTACCTAACTGAAGTAAAAACACTTAAGACATTGAGTTCACGAAGAATTTCATTGCAAATTTAACATTGCAAATTGATCA
>JASEHU010000192.1 GCA_030018635.1 bacterium | reverse complement strand
GTAACTATTTACTCAAATGAAGTGTAATAAAGGAGAAGAGGAGAATATGGAGAAATGGAGAGAAGAGAAATTAACTGAGAAGGATAGAATTAGAAAAAGATAAATAAGAGTTTTTCTCCAATTCTCCTTTTTCTCCATTTCTCCTTACTTACACAAGTTTCAGATGGCTAAAGTGTTACCATTAATTTATATGGAGAGGAATAGAAATGAGTAATGTTGATAACATATTCAGGGTGTTGGAATTGCTCGAGAACCTGCGAGATGTTTTCAGGCAAACAGCACCACTTCATAAATTCGATTCTCAACAAGCCAGGAAGATAAAAGATGATATTGGGCAGGCAAAGAAACTCTTAAATGAAATTGAGGAATCTATATGAGTCTGATTAGAACAAGGGAAGAATCCTTCATCAATCTAAATCCGTTACAAACTGGAGGAAGAACAAATGCCGCTGTAAGGGTTACAGCGGCTAGCTATGTTGATGGTTATTCTGTTTGTGATTATTGCAAAGGTGTGCTTCATCTGATTGAGAAACCACCAATATGTGAATTAACTAAGCAATTGGCAGAATTTCTTAACATGGATGAGGCACGACTTACCTTAGGTGCCCGTGAGGGAAAATTTGAAGTGATGCACACCATACTTTCACCAGGGGATGCAATTGTGGTTGATTCTAATCGGCATTACACTACCTATGTTGCCGCAGAGTGTATCGGAGCAAAAATCTATGAGGTGCCAAATACAGGCTATCCAGCATACGAGATTCTTTCCTCAGCTTATCGCCAAACCTTTGATGAGGTAATAGCTCAAACGGGCAATCCTCCAAAACTCGCTCTTCTTACCCATGTAGATGGAGAATACGGCAATCTGGTGGATGCTCGTGAGGTAGGCCAGATATGTCAGGAATACGGGGTCCCGTTCCTTCTCAATACAGCTTATACCGCCGGTCGAATGGAGGTTAAGGGCAAGGATTTAGTGGCTGATTTTATTGTAGTTTCCGCCCATAAAGGCTTTGGTGTTCCTGGTACCATTGGGGTTCTGGCAACGACTGAAAAATGGGCCGAGAGACTATTCAGGAAATCTGTGCGGTATCCCAAAAAAGACATTGAGCTTCTGGGTTGTACAGCCCGTTCAGCGGCTGCGGCTTGCCTTATTACCGCTCTTCCTTATGTAAAGGAGAGGGTGAAAGACTGGGATGAAGATGTAAAAAAAGCCCGCTGGTTTGTGGAGCAAATGGAGGCACTGGGAGATATTGAGCAACTTGGGATAAAACCTACCAAACATGATTTGCTCAGATTTAAAACACCGCTATTTGATAAAATGGCAGGTCAACAACGCAAAAGAGGATATTTTCTTTATTATGAATTAGAGAAGCGAGGCATAACCGGAATAAAACCAGGTCAGACCGCCTGGTTTAAACTATCTACCTATGGATTAACCTGGGAACAGGTAAAATATTTATTCGGCGCATTCGAAGAAATTGCAAAGCAAGGTTAGGGTTAGGGTAAAGTAAACGTTCAGTTACTGTCCGAAAAGAAAATAAATCATTGCAAATTTAACATTGCAAATTGCAAATTTTAAATTTAAAATGATAAATTTGCAATAACGAGGCAAACCTCTTAAAATGAATTTATTCCCTTTGGATATTTCTAAATGCATAGGCTGAACGGTTACAGGGTAAAAGATGGCAAAACGAGTTTTTGTGGCAATGAGTGGTGGGGTAGATTCATCAGTTACCGCCTATCTGCTTAAAGAGGCAGGCTATGATGTTGTGGGCATTACCATGGACTTATTGGAAACAGGTTGCCGAATTGAAAAATCGGATACTTGTTGTTCCTGGCAGGTTTTTGCAGATGCCCAGGATGTGGCTGTTCAGTTGGGTATTGAGCACCACATCATAGATTGTAAAGCAAAGTTTAAACAGGAGGTAATCAACTATTTTGTGAATGATTACCTTACCGGTCGCACCCCCAATCCGTGTGTCCTCTGCAATTCAAGGATAAAGTTTGGCTTGCTAATGGATAAAGCTAAGGAATTCGGGGCTGATTACTTAGCCACCGGGCATTATGCCAGCATAGAAGAAAGAAACGGACGATATATCATCAAAAAAGGGGTTGATATTACCCGTGACCAATCCTACTTTCTGTATAGGCTTACCCAGAAACAATTGAGTCAGGCAATGATGCCGCTGGGTGAATATCAAAAGGTAGATGTGCGCAGGATAGCCGCCAGCCAATCTTTCAAAATAGCAGATAAACCTGATTCACAAGAAATATGCTTTATTCCGAAAGGAGATTATCGACAGTTTATCCAACAAAGGGTGATGGATACACCCCAACCAGGACCAATATTGGACAGGCAAGGGAAGGTGCTTGGCTATCATGAGGGGCTTATTCAGTTCACCGTAGGTCAGCGGCGCGGCCTGGGAATTGCCATGGGCAAGCCACTTTATGTTATTGCCATAGACCCGTGTAAAAATGCCGTTATCGTCGGTGAAGAATCCGACCTCTATACCAAAAGTCTGATGGCTAAGGAACTAAACTGGGTAGCCGTTCCAGGTTTGAATTCAAGTATGGAGGTAATGGCAAAAATCAGGTATCTACATATTGGGGCTAAAGCCGTTATTTCTCCATTAGATGAGGACAGGGTAAAGGTAGAGTTTGAACAGCCTCAGCGGGCAATAACCCCGGGACAGTCGGTCGTCTTTTACCAAAACGGTTTTCTCGTCGGAGGAGGAATAATTGGATAGTAGCTCTTCAAAAATAACCCTTTTGAATATAAGCGATAAAGGGAAGAAGATAAAAACCGACTTAGTAGCTAAAGAAACTACTCTTGTCATCAAGTTAAACGGCAAGAGATTAGCCGTCTTGTTGGTTACACCTACTGATGTAACGGCATTAGCCTGTGGATTTATCCTTTCTTCCGGACTAATTAAAGAAATGGCGGATATTTCATCTATCAAAGAAATCGGGAGGGAGGTTGAGATAGAGACAAAAAATATAATAGAGGAGATTAACCCGGATGAGCAGATATTTACCTCTGGCTGTGGCAGAGGAATACTCATTTACGGGTCTGTTCTTGAGGAACGGAGCGACTCTAAATTTAGCCTTTCACCCGATTCGATTTCTTCGCTGATGAAGGAATTTCAAACAATGTCTGCTGGATTTAAGACTACCGGTGGCCTACATTCTGCGGCTATTTCCGATGGTAAAGATATAGTGAATTTCAAAGAAGATATAGGTCGCCATAACGCCATAGACAAGGTAATAGGGGATTGCCTTCTTAAAGATATCTCTTTGGGAGACAAACTCATATTAACCTCTGGACGGATTAGTTCTGAGATAGTTGTTAAGGCAATACGGGCTGGAATACCAATACTTATTTCACGGTCAGCTCCAACAGATATGGCTATTAGCCTTGCTCAAGATTGCGGGGTAACACTGATTGGATTTGCCCGGGGAGACAGGATGAATGTCTATACACATCCAACAAGAATCTCTGACCTTGAGAATAATTCGCCTGAAACCTTAATAGAACGAATAAAGGCACTCAAAGAAAAAAAACAGGCAGTCATTCTGGCACATAATTATCAGCGACCTGAAATACAGGATATAGCTGACTTTGTGGGTGATTCCCTTGACCTGTCGAGAAAGGCGGCTGAAACTGATGCCAGGATAATTGTTTTTTGTGGGGTATATTTCATGGCTGAAATTGCCAAAATCCTCTCTCCGGATAAAACAGTATTGCTACCTGATTCAGATGCCGGCTGTCCTATGGCCGATATGATTACCGTTGAGGAATTACAAAAACTCAAATTAAAACATCCTGGCGCCGCAGTTGTCTGCTATGTTAATACCCATGCGGCAATAAAGGCAGAAAGTGATATTTGCTGCACCTCGGCTAACGGGGTAAAAGTGGTTAATTCCATACCCGCAGGGCAGTCGATAATTTTTACCCCGGATAAATACTTAGGAGACTATATTGCTAAGCAAACTGGACGGGAACTTATCTTGATGAATGGTTTCTGTCCTACTCATCAGACAATAACTGTGGAAGGTATCCGCAAACTAAAAAGAGAACATCCACAAGCAAAGGTATTGGTTCATCCTGAATGTTCTGTGAATGTAGTTGCCTATTCTGATGCGGCTGTGAGCACAAATGGTATGTGCCAATATGTCAAGGAATCAGAATCAAAAGAGTTTATTATCGGTACAGAAACGGGAATTATTCATCGATTGAAAAAGGAAAACCCGGACAAACAATTCTATCCAGCCTCTAAACGGGCGGTATGTCCAAACATGAAACTGACAACCCTGGAAAAGGTGCTTTGGGCATTGGAGGATGAGCAATATAAAATAGAGGTGCCTACGGAAATAGCAATCCATGCAAAAGGTGCGATAGAGCGGATGTTATATGTCCTATAAATCCTATTACTATCAAAGGAGGTGATTCATTAATGAAAGAAAAGGTGCAGGCGGTATTAGAAAAAATCAGGCCACAGCTTTTAGCTGATGGCGGCGATGTTGAGTTAGTCAGTGTGGAACAAGATGGCGTGGTTAAAGTCAAACTTACCGGGGCATGTGGTTGCTGTCCAATGAGTCAAATGACACTCAAATCTGGGATTGAAAAACTTGTTAAAAAGGAAGTTCCAGAAGTAAAAGAAGTAGTAAATGTCTAGCGCTCACGGCATAAGATTGTAGTGGACAGTCACAAGGGCTGTCCACTACAGATTGCGGTGGTGTCCGTGAATAGCTAACTTGTGTAAAACAAGAGGATAAATTCATTTTA
>JASEHU010000191.1 GCA_030018635.1 bacterium | reverse complement strand
CACAATAATTCGTGATGAGCCATAAAAATCTACCCATATTTACAATCCGCACTCACCCTTAAGAAAGGTCTTGACATTTAAGGCTAAAAGTGTTATATTCTATATGGAGGTTTTCTGCCATGCAACAATCCTGGGATGTAGATGGACATTTCAAACTCGAGGTTAGAGGTTATGATATTTTTCTGACCGTTCATCCCCCACTTGGTAAAGGAAATAGAGTCGAATTAAATCATGTTTTAGATGCTATTAATCAATGGAATGATGCAAATGTAGATATTCACCTGATAAGTCAGGTAGTGGGCGATGCCAATGGAACCGATGTCAAAATCGGAGAGATTGAAACACAACCTAAAGTCAGTCGGGTTCTGGCAGAGGTTACCAATGATGAAAGCAAGGCTTATCTGACTATTAATCAACCTGTGGATATTCGCGGGATAGAACAAGAATTAAGACGAAAGGATGTCTTTCATGGAGTCAATCACGAATTGATTGATTATCTACTCGAGCATCAGGAATTTGGTAAACCAACACTAATTGCCCAATCAAGTCCACCTATCCCCGGTGAGGATGCCAGATTAGAATATCATTTTAATAAAATTAAGGAAATTCACCTTAAAGAAAAAGAAGATGGCAGGGTTGATTTCAAAGAATTAGGTTTAATAACTATTGTTAGTGCAGGACAGGTATTGGTAACAAAAACACCTGCTACTATTGGCATTCCGGGAATGACGGTTACAGGAAAGGAAATTTATACTAAAAATGGACAGGATATACCCTTACCGCTTGGTAAAAATACGGCTGTTTCTGAAGATGGACTTAAACTTTTAGCCGGGATTGATGGTCAGGTAGTTTCTCACGAAAATAAAATAAGTATAGAAACTGTTTTTGAGGTCAGGGGTGATGTGGATTATTCAGTAGGAAATATTGATTTTCCAGGCTCAATTACTATTGCCGGCAGTATTTTAGATGGTTTTCGGGTTAAATCAGGAGGGAATATCGAAGTAGGCGGTTGTATTGAAAAGGCGTATGTTTATAGCGAAGGTAATATTATTGTTGGTGGCGGTATTATCGGAAAGGATGAAGGCAAGGTTTGTGCCAGAAAAAATATCTATGCTAATTTTGTAGAACATGGGATTTTAGAAGCCGGAGAGGATGTAATTATTAATGAGTCTATACGACATTCTACGGTAGATGCCAAGAAGAGGATTATTGTCCAGGGTAAAATAGGGGTTATTTTAGGTGGTAGGTTGCGGGCCGGTGAAGAAATAAATGCCAAGGTGATTGGTTCTGTTACAGGCACATCAACTATTGTCGAAACAGGCTCTCTGCCTTTGCTTCGCGAAGAACTCCAAAAATTAAAAAGTGAATTAAGCGAGGATGAAGAAAAGATTAAAGGGGTAGAACAAGGAATAAAATATTTACTTGGGTTAAAAGAAAAATTGAAGGATAAATTTCCTGAGGACAAAGAAAAACTCCTTCTCCAACATATTCAAGCCAAAAATACATTAAAAGAAAAATTATATACAATGACTATGGCACTACCCCTATTAGAGACAGAAATACATCAGGCAAAAGAAGGTAAAATTTGCGCCTACCGGGTTGTTTATCCAGAGGTAAAGATTTCTATCAGGTCGGTCAATATGCTGGTAGAAAGTGAATATAGATTTGTAACATTTACGGCTTTAGCCGATACAATCAAGATTGGTCATTATGAAGAACCCAAAGGAATACGAATAGTTAAAGAAGAACTTTCTAAAGGAAGACTTATTTTTACCCCTAAAGAAAAAACCCATGTTTCTAAAACACCGCCAGTTGCTCAAATAGAACAAGAAATTGAGAAACCAAAGAACCAAAGAACCGAAGAACCAAAAAACCAGGAAATCGAAGAATACACTGCCCAAAGAACTAAGGTTAAAATCAGACTTATTTCTGATACGATTAATGGAATTAAATTAGAAAGGTTAAAATCAGGGGATAAGGTTTATGCCAAATTTTTAGATAAAAATGAATTAAAGGCAGTTCGAGATTCGGTCGAACTTAAATCTGGTGGCGTTATCGAAGCCACCATTGAAGAATTATCACCATTGGATTCATCAAGGTTTAAAATAGTAGTCAGAATGGGAAAAGGCGTCATAGGCGAGACAGTCGTGGCTAATAAATCAAAGGTAAAGGTACCTAAGAAAAAATTACGGATATTCAAATCAGGTAAGCGGTAAGCAAGTAATTGAGTGAGGGAAAATGGTAATCAGGTAATCGGTTACCCGGTAATCATTGTTCATCTAACCCCAAAAGTTCGCTTTTCCGCCGTTATCCAAATTTAACAGGGGTGGTTGAGCAAAAGCTAAAGGAGAAGAGATGTGGCAAAGGAGTTAATAACAACTAAGCAACAACTAAAAACCGTAGAAGGCTACAATGAAATCTTAAGGGATATTCGCAGCCTGCTTGAGAAGGCTACTTATCAGGCATATAAGGCAGTTGATAATCTCAGGGTTCAGACATATTGGCAAGTAGGAGAACGGGTAGTTCGGGGAGAATTAGAACATAGAGATAGAGCGGATTATGGCAAGAGGGTGATTACAAACCTTGCCTTAGATTTAGGCCTTACTAAAGTGATATTGCATTATATGGTGAAGTTTTATAAAACATATCCAATTGTTCAGACAGTGTCTGAACAATTAACTTGGTCACATATAGTAGAATTAATTTACATAGACGATAATCAAGCACGCCAATTTTATGAAATACAAATTGTACAAAATAATTGGAGCGTTCGAGAATTAAGACGCCAGATCAAGAGCAATTTATATCAAAAAACCTTGAAAGAAGGTAAATTATCTATAATTCGACCCATCCCCTTAAGACCTCTTCTCCCTGAGCAAGTCTTTAAGGATACCTATAATTTTGACTTCCTCCAGCTTCAGAATGGCCATAGTGAGAAGCAATTGGAAGAAGGATTATTGGCTAATGTGGAGCGGTTGTTACTGGAATTTGGTTCTGACTTTTCTCTGGCAGGCCGCCAGCATAAGATTATGATTGGCCATGAGATTCATGCTATTGACCTTGAATTTTACCATCGAGGGATTCCCTGTATTATCTTAGTGGATTTAAAGATTGGCAAATTCAAAGGTGAATATGTGGGACAGATGAATAAATATCTTAACTACTATCGGGAGAATAAGGTGTATCCCTGGGAAAAGTCACCGGTAGGACTGATTGTTTGTGAGTATAAAGGCAAGGAAGAGGCACACTATGCCCTGGGGAATTTGGAGAATAAGATATTTGTAGCGGAATATAAGGCTAAATTACCAGGTGAGGAGGAAATTGAAAGAGGGGTAAGGAATATAAGAAATGCAGACTTGAAGGAAAGGGAGAAAGAAAGAGGTTGAAAACTGGTATTTCCGCCGATATCCCAGGCTGTTGTGTTACCTATTTCAGCCCGTGATATGACACAATCAGAACGGAGGTATTATGAACGACAGTAAAAAGCACATTGATCCAATCCCAGACGAATTTGCCAGCTATGAAGAATCTGCTGAGTTTTGGGACACTCATGACACAACAGATTATCCTGAAGCCTTTAAAACCGTGGAGGTGCAAGCGGAATTACGACACCGACATTACGAGGTAGAGATAGATGAAAATATAATAAAGGTGCTTCGGGAGCGATCCCAGAAACGTGGTGTCCCTGTCAAGCACCTTGTCAGTGATATACTGCGTCAACAGATCGCATCCGCTGCATAGTTACAACTTCACAATTGCGTCTTGGAAGCAGTTCATCCTTTTGGGATGGGGACGGAAAAGGAACACATCCGAATGGCACTAACTCTAACTTAAGCAGAAAATGGCATAAAATAAGCCTTCGGGGGAGATTGGGGTCAGACTGACCCTAATTCCCCTACTTTTAAAAAATAATCCTTGACAAAGTGATACCATTATGGTATCATAAGAATACTAATTAATGGAAAGGAGTATTTATGCCTCCAGTTCCTGAGCAAATTCTTGATTTGATTAAACAAAAACAAATTATCTTTTCTGAAAAAGCTCGGTATCAACTTGATACTGGGGAATTCAATACAGCCGATTTGATTCATTCTATACTCTCTGGTCATGTTATCAAAAAAGAACGGGATGAACTTCAAGTATCTCGATATAAATATACAATCGTCGGTAAATCGATATCCGGGAAACCCCTTTATTCTTGTGGGAAAATCGTTGAATTACTCGGTAAAAACTATTTTATCTTGACCTTTCACGAAGTGAGGTAAATTGTTATGAAAAAGGCATCTGAAGAAATCCAATGTCTATCTGAGACCCCTTGTAATGGACATCTCCAACTCAAAAATATTGAACATAAACTTAATGTCAAAGGAAAAACCATTACCATCCCTGATCTCAAAGTTTGGGAATGCAACTTATGTGGAGAACATTTCTATCCATATGAATCTTCGGAAGAAATTGATTTTTACAAACAATACTCAGGAAAAATTATGTTGCGTCTTAACCCCAAACTTCATGCGAATCTTGTGCAATTTGCTCAGAAGGACCACCGTTCGGTTAATCAGGAAATTAATTATTTGCTAAAACAAGCAATCTCATAGGCACAAACTCAGTACCATATCTATATATCTTCCCAAAATTCTCTTTGGAGGTTAAAGGTTGAAAATCTATGGGATAATCCGGTCGATGATAGGAATTTTGATTTTTAGGGAAAACTATGGATGATAGCGATAAATTTTTCGTAACTATTTACCTAACTGAAGTAAAAACACTCAAGACATTGAGTTCACGAA
>JASEHU010000190.1 GCA_030018635.1 bacterium | reverse complement strand
GGTGTCAGGTATCAGCAGTCAGGTAAAGAGAAAAGTTAAGAAAGGGAAGTTTTTTCTGATATCTCTCTCTTTACCTGATACCTGACACCTGATATCTGAACGCTTACTGATAATTATAAGGGAGGGGATTTATCATGGCTATTGATTCAATAAAAAATGAGGGTGAGGTATTCTGGAATGATGTTGTAGCCGGGTTGAAGAAAAATTTAAGTAAGGAAAGTTTGGATTTATGGATAAAACCTATTAAAGTAAAATCCTTTATGGACAATGTCTTAGAATTAGAAATACCAAGTAAATTCTTTAAGGAGAAATTAGAGGATAGTTATAAAGGTATGATTGAGGTAACTGCGGCTGAGCTGGCCAATAAAAAAATAGCCATGAAATTTACGGTTACCCCTCCTGATCCGGCAAAGGAGAATGACTTAAATTCAAGAAATACTCCCCCTGAATCCATTGAGCCTCAAACATCTACTCAAGAGTTGGGTTTTCTAAACCCAAAGTATACCTTTGAAAGCTTTGTTGTTGGCGAAAATAATCGGTTTGCCCATGCGGCCTGCCAGGCGGTCGCCGAATCACCCTCCAATGCCTATAATCCACTTTTTATCTATGGTGGTGTTGGATTAGGAAAAACACATTTACTTCATGCCGTTGGACATCAGATTAAAAATACCAGGGCAAAGAAAAAAATAGTCTATGCCTCCTCTGAACAATTTATGAATGAGTTTATTGATTCTATTCGCTATGGCTATGATAAAAGCATGAATTTTAAAAATAAATATCGCAATGTTGACTTATTATTAATCGATGATATTCAATTCTTTGAAGGTAAGGAATCAACCCAGGATGAGTTCTTTCACACATTCAATACCCTTTATGAATCCCGCAAACAAATTGTCCTGACCAGTGACAGACCACCAAGAGAAATCCCAACATTAGAGGACAGATTAATATCCAGATTCGAACAGGGCTTAATTACCGATATTCAACCACCTGTCTTAGAGACTCGTATGGCTATATTAAAGAAAAAGGTAGAAACTGAACGGGCTGATATCCCTGATGAGGTCATCTATTTTATCGCCACCAAGATAAAGGCCAATATCCGTAAATTAGAAGGTGCCCTGATTAGAATTATTGCTTATGCCTCTTTCCATGAGAAAACCATTGACCTTTCATTAGCTAATAGTGTCTTAGAGGATGTATTGGTTAGTAGTGAAACAAAGAAGATATCCCTGGGATTAATTCAGGAAAGTATCGCCAAACAATTTAATCTTCAACCTCCCGACTTGAAAGGAAAAAGAAGGGATGCCAATACTGCCTTCCCCAGGCATATTGCTATGTATCTGTGCAGGGAATTAACTACTCATTCCTTACCTGAAATTGGACGAGAATTTGGCGGCAGGGACCATACCACCGTTATTCATGCCTATAATAAAATTAAAAATCAAATAGATGTTGACCAGAATACAAAGAAAATTATTGAAAGAATCACTAATGATATTAGAAGTGCTGTACAATAATTAACAATTAACAATTATTAATTGATTAGAACTTATCCACACAGTTATTAAACATCTATCATATAGATATTATTTACCTTAAAGAGTTATTAACAGAATTAACAGTATTATTAATATTACTAAATTTGTAATATTGTTAATTATTAATTTTATAATAAGGAGTAAAATAAAATGAAAATAAAAAGCAAAAAAGAATCATTATTAGAATCTATTCAGCTAATTTCAATCACCACTCCCAAAACAATTTTACCTATTCTTTCTACTATCCTTTTGGAGGCAAGAGAAAATAAACTAACCTTAATTGCCACTGATTTAGAATTAAGTATCAAAGCCCATCTTGAATTAGAGGTTATAACAGAAGGTAGTATTTGTTTGCCGTTAAAGAAATTGAGTGAGATTATAAGGGAATTGGAGGATAAAGAGGATGTTTTGATTGAGGTAGATGAAAATAATAGGGCGGTGATTTCGTCTAAGGAATCGGTATTTCATCTTTTTGGTCTGCCGAAGGAGGATTTCCCTGTATTTCCCGAATATGAGAAAGAAAAGTCTTTTAAAATGGAATCCACCTTAATGAAAGAGATGATAAGAAAGACGATTTTTGCTGCGGCTGTAGATGAGGTTCATTATGTTTTAAAAGGGGTTTTGTTTGTTGTTCAAGGTAATCAATGTAAGATGGTGGCTACAGATAAACATCGATTGGTCTTTATTAAAAAAACATTACCGCAAGATTTAACCGAAGGTGGTGAGGTAATTATTCCGACAAAGGCATTAACCGAGGTTAATAGAATAATCAAGGAAGATAAAAAAATAGACATATTATTAGATAAAAATAAAATCGTTTTCCAGACAGATGAGGTCATAATCATTTCAAAATTGATAGAAGGGAAATTTCCAGATTATGAGCGGGTAATTCCCAGAGAACAGGACAAGATTTTAAAGATTAATAATCAAAAACTATTTTCTACCTGTCGAAGAATAGATTTAATGACCTCAGAAAATAATAATATAGTCAAACTTGATATTTCTAAAAATAAAATAAATTTTTCTTCTAATACCCCAAATCTGGGAGATGCCAGGGAAGAATTAGAGGTCTATTATGAAGGGGAAGATATGTCAATTGCTTTTAACCCCAAATACATTATGGATGTTTTAAAGAATATCGAACAAGAAGGGATAATTATTTCTCTTAAAAATCCATCAAGTTCAGGGATAATAAAACCAGGGGAGGAAAAAGAAGGAGAGGAGTATTTATGTGTGCTTATGCCGGTAAGGACATAGTGAAAAGTGAATAGTGAATAGTGAAAAACGAATAGTGAAAAGTTATTAGTTTTTCACTTTTCACTTACTTTAAGGGAATAATGAAACAACACAAGGTTATCTTTTATCCAGGTGGAGAAATAGCCAATGCGGCGGATGGGGAGAATTTACTGCGTGTAGCCGCCGCGGCAGGACTTTATATTACCGCCTCCTGCGGCGGTAATCAGACCTGCGGAAAATGTAAGGTAATTATTGAGTCCGGCACAATCGAAGGAGGTATTTCTGAAAAACTGACCACGGAAGAGATAAAAAAAGGCTATCGATTGGCTTGTGCCTCACGCATAAAAACGGACTTGAGCGTTAAAATCCCGGTTGAATCTCAATTATCAGATAAACGCGTGCTTGAAAAGGCAGTCTCAAAACGACTCCTTATTCCGGAAACACTAAAAGACCTGCGACCTGATTATCACCTTGAACCGTTAGTCAATAAATACTACCTCAAACTTCCCCAACCAACCAAAGAAGACAATGTTGATGACTTTTCACGGATTAAAAGAGAACTCCGTCAAATATCCAATTTTGAAGATTGCTCCATAAACCTCTTTTCGTTAAATAAACTCGCTAATACCATCAGGGAGGCTAACTTTAAGGTAACCATAACCTTACTTGAGGAAAATAAGATTAAGCCAAAGATAATAAATATTGAAAAAGGGGATAAACGGGACAGGCATTTTGCCCTGGCCATAGATGTAGGCACAACATCGATTTATGTCCGTCTGATTAACCTTTTATCCGGTGAGATTTTGGGAGCGGTCTCGGATTATAATGCCCAGGCGGCTTATGGAGAGGATGTTATCACCCGAATTGTCTATTCCCTGAAAGGCGATGGACTGAAAACACTCCAGTCTGCGGTGGTTAAAACCATAGAAACACTGCTGACCCAAATACTCAAAGACAAAGAGGTTCAACGGGAAGAGGTCTCCTATCTTGTTATCGCCGGAAATACCACGATGATGCATTTGTTATTAGGGATTACGCCCAAATATCTTCGAGAGGCACCATATATTCCGGTAACAAATTCCAGCGTTGAAATTCCGGTCGCAAAAATTGGACTTGAATTTCAGGAGGATGTTTATCAATATGTTATCCCCGGGGTGGCCAGTTATGTCGGAGGAGATATTACCGCCGGTGTGCTGGGCACAGGGGTTTTTCAGGCAGAAGAATTAACCCTGTTTATTGATATTGGCACAAATGGTGAGCTCGTGCTGGGAAATAAAGAGTGGTTGATAACAACCTCCTGTTCGGCCGGTCCTGCCTTTGAAGGAGGAACGATAAAACACGGGATGCGGGCAACTTTGGGGGCCATTGAACAAGTGGAGATAAATAAGGATTACGAACCGATGTTGATTACCATTGGACACAAACCTCCCATAGGGATATGCGGGGCAGGATTGATTAGTCTGGTAGCAGAATTATTGGAGGTAGGCATAATCTCTCAGAACGGAAAGTTCAATACAGAGATTGATACCCCGCGAATTAGAACAAGGGATAGGCTAAGAGAATATGTCCTGGTGTTTGCTGAACAAACAACTATCGGCTCGGATATAGTCATTACCGAATCCGACATGGACGACCTTATTCGCGCCAAAGCCGCTCTGTATGCCGGTATCTCAACGCTACTCGACAACGTAGGGCTTAGTGTTTCTGATATTTCAAGAATAATAATAGCTGGAAATTTAGGGTTTCATATTGAGATAGAAAAGGCAATTACCATTGGGCTTCTCCCGGATGTGCCAGCTTCAAAGTTTACCTTTGTTGGCAATGGTTCTTTGCTTGGGGCAACACTTTGTGCCTGTTCAAAACAGATGTGGGAAGAGGCAAAAAAAATCGCTAATTCAATGACCAATATCGAACTGGCCGATAACCCAAAATTTATGAATGAATACATCGCCGCCCTCTTTCTTCCCCACACCGAGGAGAAAAGATTTCCAACGGTATTTAAAAGACTCACTGGTAATGCCTAGTGCCTCTTCAAGATTGAATTCGTGGGTAGTGGGTCATTCCATTTGATATTGGGGGTATCTATGATAGAATCCAGGAGTC
>JASEHU010000018.1:10083-14636 GCA_030018635.1 bacterium | reverse complement strand
TTTTATACTTTTTTAGATGCCTCACTATAATTAAGCTATAATAGGACACCACCAAGAAAAGGGTAGGAAAAAGAAGGCTGAAGGCACTAGCAAATAAAGTCTTCAGTCTTCAGCCTATCCACCTGTTTAAAGAATTCTGTCCATGTTTTAGAGTCACATTTTAAACTCGCTAAATAAGTTGCTATTTCTACGGCTGAAGATATATCTTTGTATTTTACATAACCGTAGATAAATCCGGCAGTAAATACATCTCCACAGCCTGTTGGGTCTATTGTCTCTCTCTTTTGAACAACAGGAAAAAGTTTATAAAGATACTCATCTTCTCCTCGATAAACAACCCTGCTACACCTTGAGCCGTAGGTAACTAATAATATTTTCGGCCCTTGATTGAGTATTTTAGCAGCTACCTTCATAAAATCCCGCTTTCTGAATCTAACCATCTTATTAACCAACATATTCAATTCTTGTTCATTGACCTGAATGACATCAAAATTCTCTACCCAATTATGCCATTTTTTAATCGGTTGTGGATATCTTTTACCTTTTGAGTCTATTCCCAGGGTTAACGAATGGACATCAAAAATTAACCAGGCAGTTGAATTCGCTCGTATCTTTTTGATAGTCTCCAGGGTCAAATCCAGGCCTGTAATGAAATTGACAAGGATAATATCTGCATCTAAATAAGGAGCGATATCTTCATAAGTTATCTGCTTACTTTTAAGTTTTATGATTTCATCGCGTTGTCCACCGCGTCTATAAAAAAGTTGGGTTAGATTTGTGCCGGCAGGGTTTAGTTTGATGCCAGCGACATCTATATTTTTATGTGGTTTGATGAGGTTAAATAATTGATTTTCCCTCTCTTCTCCAATCTCTGTTATTGGCTGTATAGTTGCCTCTTGTTTAAAAAGGTAGGCAAGTGGTAATACATTATAAATAATTCCACCTAATCTCTTCCTTCTTTTTGAATCAGGCATAATTATCCGGTCATAATTTATACTTCCAATGACACATATTTTCATGAATTACACCCAACTTACACTGGAGTTTCGCTAATTTATTTAACAGAATCACGAAATCACGAAGACACGAAATGGTTTTTAAATTAACTGTCTACTGAACTTTTGCAAATTTTGCAGTCATTCACGGCTTGAAATTTGAAATTGGAAAGTAGAAATTAGGAAAAGAGAGGAGAATCGTATTTACTTTCCCCAATTTCCAATTTCTAATTTCAATATCCTGTGAACAGCTATATTTAATGAAAGGTGGTATTTTACTGGGTTTCTACAAAATTTGCAAAAGTTCAGTGTCTATAAGTTTTCGTGCTTTCTATCTTTCGTGTTTTCGTGATTCTACATAGATAAATTCACGAAACTCTCATGTTATAAGATCTTCATTGCCTGGCGTACTTCGTGCATAACATTAGAGGTTATGTGGCGTGCCGTTTCTCTACCTTCATTTAATATATTTGTGATTTCCTGTGGATTTTCCTCGAATTTTTTGCGTGCAGTATGGATAGGGACAAGACAAGAAATTAATATTTGGGTTAATTCCCCTTTACATTTCACACAACCCCTTTTTGCCTCCTGACATTCCTGTTTGACTACCTCTACCCCATCTTTATTGAATGCCTGATGAAAGGCAAAAATCACACATACCTCCGGATGACCTAAATCCGTTGGGTGAATCCTGGCTGGGTCGGTAATCATACTTTTTACCTTTTTCACTATCTGGTCATCTGAGTCTGACAGGTAGATACAATTCCCAAAGCTTTTACTCATCTTACGGCCATCTACACCGGGTAGTTTAGGTGTTTGAGTCAATTTTGACGCAGGCTCCGGAAATACTGTCCCATACAAATAATTAAATCTGCGGCAAATCTCACGGGTTAATTCAAGATGTGGGAGTTGGTCTTCACCCACCGGGACAATATTAGCTTTATAAACCAGGATATCCGCCGCCTGAAGCACCGGATAGCCTAAAAATCCATAGGTGTGTAGGTCTAACTGGGCTAATTCCTTCAACTGGTCCTTGTAAGTAGGACACCGCTGTAACCATGGGAGTGGGATAATCGTTGACAGAAGGATATGCAACTCCGCATGTTCCGGGATTTGAGACTGGCGAAAAATCACGCATTTCTGCCGGTCTACCCCACAACTCAACCAGTCTATGAGCATCTGCCGGATATTTTCCTGGAATTGGCCTGTATCCGCATAAGAGGTAGTCAGTCCATGCCAATCGGCAATCATATAAAAACATTCATATTCATCCTGAAATTGCTTCCAGTTATTCAAGGCACCCAATAAATGCCCAAGATGCAGTCTTCCTGTTGGCCGCATACCACTTAATACCCGTAACTTACTCATAAAACCCCCTATTGCCTCATTCCATTCGATATTGTGTGTACTCTTTGGAGCATTGGTTAATTCCAAATACCAAAGTCCAAATATCAAATGAATGTCAAATGCCGAAAATGTCCAACATTTTGTCATTTGGATTTTGGATTTCATTTGTTATTTGAGATTTGAACTTTGACATTACCCGAACTGCTAAAATCAAATGGAACGAGGTACTATTATCAATTATGGCTCATCACGAATTATTGTGGGTAAAGACAAAAAACTCCATTGCAAATTGCAAATTTAGCATTTATCATTTTAAATTGATATGTCTTCCTAACTACCGTCTTTGACAAGGCATTAACAAGTTTAATAATCCTTATCGTGAAATCGAGCAACCGTTCTGCAAGTTCATCTCTTTTGCTAAAGTCCATATCTTTTCTTCTTCAAATTTTAAATGATAAATTTGCAATGCTAAATTTGCAATGAATATCCTCTATCCACTATATTCCGTGAAGAGCCTAAATTAAGGAGAAATCACTCTCTCATCTTTCAATTCATAATTCATAATTCATAATTTATAATTTTTAATTCCTCCTGATTTTACCTGGTAAAATTTTCTTTACCTTTCTTTTGCCATAAACAAATTCCTTCTCTTTACCAACTATTTCCACCTTCTTGCCAACGAATTCCTGCAGATTTATGCCATTATCAACAGGTGAGTGAAGTTGATAAGTAGTGTACCACAGTTCTAAGAAATAACGGTTATATTCCTCTTTTGTCTCGGCCCATTTTAACTCACCTTTATCATAGACAACCCCTATATAGTTTTTTTCAAGGACATTGTATTCTTGATACCATTTTTCATTATTGAGTATCTCTACCCATTCTCCTGAAGGCTGCGGGCCACAACTTGATAATAATATCGTAATAACCATAGCTAAGAGATATTTCAACTTACACCTCAATACTGTTCGGAATGATTTTTGCATGTAATTATTTTTACTCCAACTTTACTCTAACATAGCATTTTAGAGCCTATCCGAAAAGTTGGAAGCCTGAACAGGTTTAAAATCTGGAACTTGTTCGGGCAAACTTGTTTGGCTGCACTTTACCTCAACAAGTTGAGGCATCCGCTGGTTTTTCGGATAGATTCTTAGTATGAAGTTAGGGGAAATCAGATATTAAGTTTACCAGAAAATAGTCAAAAAGGCAAGGGAAATTTTTTGTTCATGGTAATCCCTCAGTTATCAGTTGTGAAGTAGGTTAGTTATCAATAGGTTCAAAGGTTAAGGTTAAGGGGTTTGCTCCTCAATCTCAACCTTAACCTTTGCACCTTGAACCTATTGATAACTAACCTACTTCACAACTGATAACTGAGGCATTACCTAAAAAACGCAAAAGTTCAATTTAATAGTTAACTGAAAGAAACTCCTGTCATATTATGTTATCTTGGGTGAGGATTTTATCATAAATTTAATTGTTTGTAATTTAGATGAATCAATATCTCGTAATTTTTCTGCTGTAGGAAAAACATAAATTCCTCTGTTACCCTTTTTCTCCATAGCTACTTTAGCCTCTATTTCCATCTCTTTTAGCACGAATTTTTTGTCTTCATCAGCAGAACACGAAGACATCTTGTTCTCTAAATCTCGCATGGTATCTGAAATAAAAGTTGTAAATCCTTCCTGAGTAAGATCTTCACTTTCACCACGGTTTTCTGCTTCTGCCTGTAATCTTTTATTGTCATTTTCAAGTTCTATTCTCTTACGGTCTAATTCTTGTACCTTTATATGCAGCTCGTTTCGTTCAGATAATAGTGCCGCTTTAGCCTGATTACTTTCTGACAATGCTGTTTGGAATTGAGAAAATTTTTCGGATAGAGAATTCTTCTCTTGCTGAAGTTTTGTCAGTTCTATTTTATTTTGAGCACCGGTTTCTTTTTCTATCTTTAACTCTGTTACAATCTTGAGATTTTCAACGTTTAATACTTTAATATTCTCTTCCGCCTCTGCAATCCTCTTCTTTTGGCTATCTATCGCTACATTCAACTTGTTTCGTTCTTCTAATACCGCTGCTTCGTTAAGCCGGCCACTATCTGACAGAGCTGTTTGGAGTTGAGAAATTCTTTCGGATAGAGAATTCTTCTCTCGCTGAAGTCTTACCAGTTCTGTTTTATTTTGAGCACTAACCTCTTTTTCTTTATTCAAGTCCGCT
>JASEHU010000018.1:0-9983 GCA_030018635.1 bacterium | reverse complement strand
GCAATCTTGAGCTTCTCAGCAGTTAGCACTTTAATATTTTCTTTTTCTTTATTCAAGTCCGCTGCAATCTTGAGCTTCTCAGCAGTTAGCACTTTAATATTTTCTTTTTCTTTATTCAGGTCCGTTTCAATCTTGAGATTCTCAGCAGTTAATACTTTAATACTATTTTGTAATTGTACTATTGTTGCCATATTTTACACCTACCCTTCCTAAAAATTTTTACAATACAGATTTACTTCTGATAAGAAAAACTAATCGGTTTTCTTTTCAGGAGAACGCTGCATAGATACGGTTGAAAATGTTACTTTTATTTTACTGGAAGTACTCTCTTCCATTTCTAATGTATGTCTTGCATAACTATTAAAAAGTACCATCCCCAATCTTGATTTATTTTCGACCGTTTTCACATTGAACAGTGTTTTTAACTCAATTTCTGCTTCAGCAATATTCTGGACATAAGAAAGATTTTGTTTTCTAGCATAATCTATCAACTGGTTCTGTGTACTCATTAAACCCATTCCTATTTCACTTAATACATCTATTACAGAAAGATTTTTATCACCCATAATAAACCTCCTATTAGCCTGTTTTGTCAACAACCTCTATATTATCACCAAGATGGACAGGAATTGGTACAGGGACAAGGGTTGTTTTGATTTTACTATAGACACTGAGATTTTTATTTAGTTTACGTTCCATACGAATATCAACCACATTAGTCTTTAACTCCATTTTGCTATTGATATTCTTCTCCATCTTGAAATCTGTTACTACCTCTACCGTTGTCTCTGAAAACTGGTAGCAGGCAGGAATGAAGCCTAACTCCAATAAGGAGCGGTTTTGGATGTCAACCCTCTCTGACATTGTGCCATCCTTTTCAATCGTCTTTGTAATCCTGGGGATATCTACTCTCATCTCAGCAAGAGTTTTTATCAATGAGGCTGAGTTTAAATCCAATCCCTTTTGAGCCGCTGCAATACCTGAGGCGATTTCATATATAAAATCACCAAAATTAACATCCCTTACTTCCGCCATGATTTACCTCCTTAAACTTATTGAAGCCTCTCAGATAAAATTGAACCCAGTGGCTACTGGGCTCAGGACAAGTTCTTTTAGCTACATCCTCCCACTTTTGGGTTATGGGAAAATACCTTAATCCAACACCCATTACCTAAGCCCCATCACCTTTATCTAAAAGCCTTCTTATTGTTTCTGACATATTTCTGACTCTGTTGATTTACTATCTTTTTGCAATCAGAGCACACAGTATATTGCGTTGAAGTAACTTGCGGTGTCTATATGTTGTATGCCTGTTGTGGTCTCAGGGACTAAATCAACAGAGTCATTTCTGTAGAATGACAAATTCTTCTCTTTTGCCTAACTCGTTTCCCATCTATAGGTTACTTTCCATAACAAGAAAGCAACCTATAGATTTTAAAAAGTGAAGAAATCAATTGCCACAACCACTACTTTTACCTTACTTATACTTCTGCTTATGCTTCTGGTTCTGGGCGCAGATCCACCGTCTCAATCTGCGGGAAAAATCTCTCTGGTGGAGGGACAGGCACCATCTTTACAAAAAGACGACTGGTTCCATGTACCTCCTTTGAAAACTGACGGCTATGTTTAACATCTACAGCTATACTTGCAGACCAGCAGGCAAATCCCACCTTTGCCTTCATCTTAACATCTACTGATGTTTTCTTCTCAGATTTGGTTTTGATGTCCATAGAGACTTCAATAGTCGCTTCGCTGAACTGGTAAAAAGTAGGATAGAGGCCTACTTGAAGCAAAGACATCACTATTCCATCGGCATTCTTATACTCTACTGTTCCATTTTCCTTAATCGTTCTGGTAATAGATGGAATAACTGTAATCGTTTCCTCTGCCAGTTCTTTAGCCGTGGCAACAGAATTTTTATCTAACGCCTCTTGACCCTTAGCAATGCCTATCGCTAATTTTGTTACCATTTCTGGAAATGGTACATCTAATAATTCTTGACCAACACTCATGATATTTGCCTCCTTTTGTAATCGATATTTTCCTCTAAGAAGGAAATTAATTTGTGAGAAAGATTTCTCCTCCCTCACACACTCTAAAAATTCCTCACCTCCTTCTATTCAAAATGTGTTGTAGAAGTTTAGGAAGAAGAACCCCTCTACCTTCTAACCTTTAATCTCTTAACACCTGATAACTAATGCATTACGATACACACCCCTACATCGTATATCTGAATACTACTGGGTCATTCCATTTGATATTGGGGGTATCTATGATAGAATTCAGGAGTCAGAATAAACCTCACTCCAGGAGCGCCTTTTTTATTCTGACTCCTGACTCCTGAATTCTGACTACTGGAGCACCCACAATATCAAATGTTATGAACCACTACCTTATCATTATACTTTTTTATCCATCACCTGTCAATAAAAATAATAGTAACACAGCAATTTTCATTTTGAAATAACTCCGCCATTTATGGCGGAGTTACCAATAACACAAACAAAATAGGCTTTAGCCATGATTCTTAATTGTGTTCCAGGGCTAAAGCCCATTTTGGAAAGTCTTCCTCTGCTCCGCTCTAAAGAAAGGAGTTAATAATTTCTATAAGTTAAATCGGGCAAAAAATCCAAAATGAGAATTGCTGAATTCGGAATGATGGGGGAATGAATTAAAACCGTTTAAACACATCACCCCATTTCCCCATCATTTAGTCAATTGAACTACTTTATCTGTAGAGATATCCATAATAAACAATGCCCCGTTTTTAGAGTAAGCAATTTTATTATCTGCCAACCAATCAAAATCTTCAACATTCTCTTCGACCTTCTTTTCTTGTTTATCCATTATCCACAGGTTTAAAACCTGGGAGAGGTTATCATCTTTGAGATAAGCAAGGATTTTGCCGTCAGACGACCATCTCGGGCATTTACCTTCAACTAATTTAATTTCTTTTTTCCCTTCCCTTACCCAAATCATCCCCTCGCGTTCAAAGGCTATTTTACCGTCAACAGATACATCAGGCTTACTCCCGTGATTAATCAATTTCCGGGTTTCAAACCTGTCCCAGGTTTCAAGCCTGTCCCAGGTTTCAAACCTGTCCCAGGTTTCAAACCTGTTTGCATAATTAGTTCCATCCTTATTGATACTGCAGATATTTTCCTTGGAATTTACCGGTTGAATGACCTCCAATAAATACTCGTTAGCAATCCTGCCTTTTTCCTCGTGCATTCTTTGATTTACCTTCAAATCAAAATCCCACCAGTTCCAAGTTTTAAACTTGTTTAAGGTAATTTTGGGAGGTTGTTCAAATATTATTTTGTCCCAGGTTTCAAACCTGTCTCCGAACCAATTGGGACATTTTCCTCCGAGTAATGTAAGTTGGAATTTTTTGGTCCCATCGGATCGCATAATCCATAGGTTACCTGCGTTTTCATAAACAACATATCCTTGCGAAACAACAGGATTTTTGCCACCTTGTAAGGTCAGAAGCTCTTTTGTATTATCCTTTAATCTGACGATATTTCCGGCGGTATTTCCAAAAATAGAATTATCATCATAGGATTTGGGGATAAAGGTAAGATTTCCAAAGTCGGCTAACAAGGTTACCGGCGTTCCTTGATAGATTCGTTGTTTCCCCCTGGAGGATATATTGATTAGCCAATAATCTTTGGTGTCAAAACAAATAATCTTTTGTCCGCCCAAAAGCCATTGGACAGGTTTCAAACCTGGAGTAGGTTTTAGTTTTGCAGGAAATAATAATTTACGCCCGGTGGAGACATTTTCTATCAACAGTCTGTCTTTTCCATCGTTATAAACCATAAATTGTCCATTTTTGGATAAAAGCGGATTATTCCCCTTTATCATTATTTTTTTAGTTTTACGGTCTAAATTCAGTGTTCGATAAACAAAAGAGCCGTTTCTAATGCCTATTCCGCACAGGGTTTGATTAGAACTCCAGCGAAGCTGACCCATCCTGATATTAGACAGATGTTGCCAATTTTTGCCATCGGCATTTATAACTGATGTCCCACGATAGTTAGAGTAGCAAATTTTGGATGAATCAGGCGACCAACAAATATCACGGGCACTATCATAAACCAATGTTCTGACAATGCCATGCTGAACATCTATTACTCGCAACTCTTCTGCTATACCTTTTGCCCATTTACGAGTTATTCCATATGTAATCATATGGCCATCCGGGGACCAGAGAAATCCTTCGCAAAGGCGAATTTGCCTGTTTTGAACTTTTTTTATTACCTTTTCCCTGTTACCCTTAGAATCGAATATACTTAAGTCGGCAAAACTACCGTCTTCACTCCAATCTAAGCAGGCAATTTTATCTTTAGACCATAAGGGAGAAAATGAGGCAGATGTAAGTGTTTTTTCAACAAGTTTAACAGGTTTAAAACCTGGAGCAGGTTTAAAACCTGGAGCAGGTTTAAAACCTGGAATCGATTTATTATCTTCGAACCGAATCAAATAAAGGGCATTTTCGGTTTCGTAAATAATCGCCTTCCCATCAAGAGACCAAAGGATATTAACCTTTTTCCCTTGATGCTCCGTAATTTTTGTTTTCTGCCGGCCATCGATACTTACCTTCCAGAGGTAATCCCCACTACCAACGATAAATTCATTCCCTGAAGGAGAAGGAAATGTTCTTGTATTAAAAGGGAAAATCCGCATTTTATCCAGATCATTTTTGTCGAAATTTACCAGGAAGACAAGATTATCTTTATTATAGATAATTCCTTTATCCGAACACAAAAAATGGGTTGTTTTATCTTCTGATTCTCGAATCGGCAAAAATTTAGGGAACATACCATCGATAAAATCTTTTATGTCGTCCTTAAGAGGTGTCTGGGGATAATCGGATAATACCTTTAAGTAAGTCTGTTTTGCCGCAATAAAACTATGTTGCAAATACAGACAAAATCCTATCATTGCCCGGGAGTAGGGAACTATTTTACCCATGTAAAATCTACGGTTAACCTGTTGAAATTGGGAAATAGCCTCGCTGAAATTCCCCTGGGCTAAATATACCTCTCCTTTTCTAAATAATGCCTCATCAACTAAATCCTCTTGTGGGTATTTTTTAACGACTAATTCATACGCACCTTTAGACTTCCTAAAATTACCCAACGCCCAGTAAAGCCGTCCAATATTATAGGCAGACTCATCAGCTAAGTCACTTTTGGGAAACAGATGTGAAAACTCTTTAAATTTGGCAATAGCCGTGACATAATCGTTGTTTTTAGCATAACAAAAGGGAATAAAGAATCTAACCGGCTCTAAATATTTACCTTCAGGGTATCTTTTTAATAAATCAAGGTAGGCTTTTAATGGTTTGTGCCAATTTTTGTTTGTCGCCACACACTCCTTGAATTCCATTTTACAAATATTGTAATAAGTATCTTCTACATACTCAGAATCAGGATGTTTATTAATAAATTTTTTGAGTATTTCAATACCAGCAGTAGTCGGCAATTTCCGACTTTCACTTACCGTCTTCCAATAAATCTCACCCGTAGTTCGCCTTGACTGCTTGATAATTATTACAGAACTGACCGCACCAATAAATATGGACAGTATAAGTATCAAACAGCACATAATAATCTTTTGATACAACCGCATAATTCTAATATACATTTTTTATTGACAAATGTCAAGAAAAATGATAGAATTAATTATAGGTCATATAGGACTTAAAGTCCTATATGACCTATAATTAATTCTATCATTAAAAAGGAAAACTATGCTTAAAAGTATGACCGGCTATGGTCGCAGCAGTAATGAATACCTTATCGTAGAGATTCAAGCGATAAATCATAAATATTGTGAGATAAAGGTTTCTTTGCCTCCTTTTATGACCTACCTTGAAAATAAAATCAAGGAATATGTAATGACCAGGGTGGCACGGGGAAAACTCTATATCCCTATTATCCTTAAAAATACGAATACATCTGTCAATAAATTCCAGCTCGATAAGGAGTTAGCCAGAACATATCTTGATTCTTTTCGGGAATTAAGTAAATCCTTACGGCTGAAAGATGACCTTAAATTAAGTCATTTGATTGGAATAGAGGGTATTGTAAGCAACGGCCGTGTGTCGGAGCAAAGGAATAAATCATGGGAAGGATTACAAAAACCATTAGCGCAAGCCTTAGAGGAATTGATAGCTACCAGAGCTGTCGAAGGTGAAAAGATAGAGTCGGAATTTAAAACAAGACTTAAATCTATGCTTGAATTGGTTACGGAGATTGAACAAAGGGCTCCACAGGTAGTTCTGGACTATAAAGAAAAATTACAGAATAGGTTGGAGACCTTACAGATAAATAAAGGTGTCTCTGACAAAACATGTTTTGATGAAACCAGGCTTTATCAGGAAATAGCCCTATTTGCGGATAAATGTGATATTACGGAGGAACTCCTGCGCCTAAAAAGTCATCTTCAGCAATTTAGTGATACCATTATTTTAGATAAACCGGTAGGACGGCAATTAGAATTTTTAGCCCAGGAATTACATCGGGAAATAAATACCATTGGCTCTAAGACAGGGGATTTGAAAATCATACAATTGGTTCTCAATGCCAAAAATGAATTAGAAAAGATTCGGGAACAGATACAAAATGTGGAATAGGAGTGGTAATCGTTTAGGTACCAGCCGTCAGGACTGATACCTGAATGTTTATTATGTAACCACGAATTACACGAATTTTTATTTTATGAGCCTTTTCTTTAATTCGTCTAATTCGTGGTTAGTCCAACATTAAGCAAGAGAAGCAGATGAAGTTTACTCAGTATTTTCTTTATACTCGACAGCGAAGAGACAGGAAAGACATCAAAATTGAATGGATTCGGTATGTTATTGACAATCCAGTCAAGGAAGATATACAATCTGATGGTCGAATTAAGCGATGGGCTAAAATTTCAGAAGCAAACAACAAGTATCTTCGTGTTGTCTTATTAGAAGATAGAGAAACTGTTCACAATGCTTTCTTTGATCACTCTTTTAAGGAGAAGTCGTGATGGAGATCAAATATTTTTCAGATACTGATACAGTGCTTGTCAATTTCACCGACAAGGAAGTTGTTAAGACGCAAGATCTAAGCGAGAATGTTTTGTTAGACTTAGATAAAAACGGCAACATTGTAAGCATGACTATTGAGCACGCAAGACGACAAGCTAACATAGATAACTTTTCTTTTCAGCAAATTCACAGCCCTGTTGTTCAAATGGCCTAACAAGGAAGACAAGAGGGTCAAACCTTGAAGAATGTTGAAAGCAGGATATTTTGATGGGATAAAAAACTTAATCAATCGTTGCACCTGACCGCCAACAGCGTGGCGGTTCTACAAAGTTTTGTGCACTATCAAAATTTAGTGGTTTTCTAAAGTTCTGTGCCCACACTGTTGGCGGCAGGTGAGCTCAGTCGTTATCTTGTAATCAGTTTATATTTTAATGGGGAAAATATTTCATGGAAAAGAGTTTACTTATTATTGTCTCTGCTCCTTCTGGAACGGGCAAGACGACTATCTGTAAAAAATTGCTTCAAACGACACCTAACCTTATTTTTTCTGTATCTATGACTACCCGCCAGCCACGCGATAATGAAATTAATGGCCGTGATTACTATTTTATCTCTCATGAGGAATTTAAGGAAAGGATTAAAAAAGGGGATTTCATCGAATGGGCACAGGTTTATGATGACTATTACGGCACTCCTAAAAAAGCCCTTGAGGATTCAGTATTAGCCGGGATGGATATGTTGTTGGATGTTGATGGTCAGGGGGCAATGAATATAAAAAAGGAATTTAAGGATAGAGCGGTATTGATTTTCATTGCCCCGCCTTTTCTGGAGGATTTAAAGACAAGATTGTCTAATAGAATGACCGATACATCCGAAGAAATAGAAAAACGATTTTTATTAGCCAAAGAGGAATTGAGAAATATTTCTAAATATGATTATTGTGTGGTTAATGATGATGTAGGGGTAACTGTGGGTAAATTAAAATCCATTATCACTGCCGAAAAAAACAAGGTGAAAAGAATAGGCAAGGGATTGCTGAAGAAATTGGAAGTGGAGGATGCTTAAAGGTAAAAATATCATTCTGGGCATAACAGGCAGTATTGCTGCTTATAAATCCGCTGAATTAACAAGTCAATTGGTTAAACTTGGGGCGAATGTTACCGCCATAATGACCAAAGCCGCAACTCATTTTATCTCACCCCTGACCCTGTCGACCCTATCCAAAAACAAGGTAATTACAGACCTTTTTGAGACCCCTTTAAATTCTGAGGTAGAGCATATAAACCTGGCAGATAAAGCGGATATTCTTTTAATCGCACCGGCTACAGCAAATATCATTGGCAAAATAGCCGCAGGTATTGCGGATGATTTTTTGACGACATTTGCCCTTGCCTGCAAATCACCGATTTTGATTGCCCCAGCGATGAATGAAAGGATGTATCTCAACCCCATTTTGCAGGAGAATATCAAAAAGCTGAAAAAACAAGGAGTTTATTTTGTTGAGCCGGAAGTGGGCAATTTAGCCTGCGGTGAACAAGGAATAGGGAGATTAGCCGATGTCCATAAAATTGTGGCGGCGATTGAATCTATCCTGAAGCCGACATCTCCTTTAAAAGGCAAGAAAATACTCATTACTGCGGGTGGGACTCAGGAGCCAATTGACCCAATTCGCTACATCGGCAATCGCTCATCAGGTAAAATGGGTTATGCCCTGGCAGGTGTGGCTAAAGAATTTGGGGCAGAGGTAACGCTGATTAGTGCACCTACCCAGTTAGAGCCGCCGGCAGGTGTTCAAACTATCTTTGTGGAAACCGCCTCACAGATGAGGGATGAGGTATTAAAGGCATTCCCGACCGTTGATATAGTCATAAGTGCGGCCGCCGTAGCAGATTTCTCACCAAAGGAGATAAAAACCCAGAAGATTAAAAAAACTACCTTACCGCTGGTCATAGAATTAGAGAAAACCATTGATATTTTAGCCGAGCTTGGTCAAAAAAAGCAGGTTCCAGGTTTAAAACCTGTTCCAGATTTAAAATCTGTCCCAGGTTTAAAACCTGATAAAATTCTGGTTGGATTTGCGGCAGAATCCGAAAACCTTATTTCCAATGCAAAGGCTAAATTAAAAGAAAAAAACCTGGATTTAATTGTGGCCAATGATATTAAAACCGCATTTGGTAAGGATACAACTCAAGTAACAATTATTACGAAAGATGGAGAATGTGAAGAATTACCACTTTTGTCTAAAACAGAGACTGCAAGAGAAATTATGAAGAAAATTAGTAAGTTTTTGGATAGATAAAGGCAAAGTTGGAGTTAATTCTAATGGGTCATTCCATTTGATATTGGGGGTATCTATGATAGAATCCAGGAGTCAGAATAAACCTCACTCCAGGAGCGCCTTTTTTATTCTGACTCCTGACTCCTGAATTCTGACTACTGGAGCACCCACAATATCAAATGTTATGAACCTATTGATAACTAACCTACTTCACAACTGATAACTGAGGGATTACTGGCCAAGGTGATTGAGCAGAAATTAAAGGAAAAAAGATATGGCAAAGAAATTGATAACAACTAAAAACCAGGTGGAAACCGTAGCAGGTTACAATGAAATTTTAAGAGATATTCGGAGTTTGCTTGAGAAGGCTACTTATCAGACATACAAGGCAGTTGATAATCTGCGGGTTCAGACATATTGGCAAGTAGGAGAACGGATTGCAAGAGGGGAGTTGGAACATAAGGAAAGGGCTGATTATGGAGAAAATGTCATTGAAAAACTATCCATTGATTTAGGTTTTCAGAAGAGAGACATCTATCGGATGGTACAATTTTATAAGACCTATCCAATTGTGACATCACTGATGTCACAATTAAGTTGGACGCACTATACCGTTTTAATTACCATTGATGATGACCAGGAGCGTCGGTTTTACGAGCTTCAAACTATTCA
>JASEHU010000189.1 GCA_030018635.1 bacterium | reverse complement strand
GATTTTCTTATTATTATAAGTCCTATAGGTCCTATAGGACTTATAATAATAAGAAAATCTGCGGATTATAAAGGAGTAATTTATTATGGCAGAAGAAAAGGATAAAGAAGTCCCAGCAGAAGGGGAAGCAAAAGAAGGGGCAGAAGAGGCTAAACCTAAAGGAGGATTACCTAAGATATTGATGATAGCCATTGGGGCTATTGTCTTAATCTTGATTGTTGTTGTTGTTGCCTCAATAGTGGCTAAGAAACAAGCCAAACCACCTGAATTAGAATTTGAGCCGGAAGTGGTTCATAAAAAAGAACTTCCTCCAAAACCCCTTCATGTTTATGAAATTGGTAATTATGTGGCCAGATTAGCTGACCCGGAAGAGGCTCATTATGTTAAAATAACAGATGTAAATCTGTATTACGATGCGGAGAAATACGATATGTTATCCGCAGAATTAGCTGAACGACAATCTCAAATTAAGGATATTATCAATACTATTTTGATAGGTAAAACAATGGAAGTATCTACCGTCGAGGGGAAAAAGGCATTAAAAGATGAAATCAGAAAGACACTTAATGATATATTGCGAAAGGGAAAAATTGCCGATATTCACTTCCAGATAATTGTGCAATAGAATTTTATATGACTTATAAGACTTATATGACCTATATGATTTGTGGAAAACGAGGATAAAAAATGTCTACGACAGCAAAAGATAAAGACCTCACAAAAGAGATTGTCGAATATGATTTTAGAAAAACTAAAGATGTCAGTCATGATAAAGTTGCTTCTCTTCAGATAATATTTGATGCCTTTTCCCAAAAGGTAGCCTCCTTTTTATCCGCTAAGTTAAGCGCTACTGTCCAAACGCGTGTCTTGTCTGTAACTCAATCACCTTATGCAGATTTTGTAAAGACTATTCAAGTACCCACTTTAATAGGAATAATAGATATAAATCCATTAAAAGGTCTGACGTTAATTGAAATAAGTCCTAATTTGATATTTAACTTTATAGATAGATTGTTAGGTGGTAAAGGGGAGATTGTTTCACTTACCCGAGGATTAACAGATATAGAATTGGAGGTAGTAGAAAATATTGTTACAGATTTGGCTAAAGGCTTAAAAGCTGCCTGGGCAAATGTAATAGAATTAAATCCTGTCTTGAAAAAGATTGAATCAAATCCACAATTTGCTCAAATTACTTCTCCTAAAGAAACAGTAATTATTGGAACCATAGAGGTGAAAGCAGGTGAAACAACAGGAAATATGACCCTATGCCTACCTCTTTTAATGATAGAACCACTAATTTCAAAATTTACAGGTGAAAGAGAATCTTCACTACCGGGAGGTGCAGAACAACCTGTTTCTTCAGAAGATATTATAAAAATGCGGAAGGTAGTAGAAAATATAATTATCCCTTTGGTTGTGGAATTAGGTAGAACTGAAGTAACTATGCGAGATATGTTAGAATTGAAAGAAGGTGATGTGGTTAGATTAAATGGTAAGGTGGATGATGTTTTGATTATGTATGCAGAGGGAATACCGAAATTTAGATGTCGACCAGGGGTAGTTGGAATTCGTATGGCAGCCCAAATAACTCAGCGGATTGGATAATATATAATTAAAAATTATGAATTAAGAATTAAAAATTGAGGGAGGAGAAAATAATTCATAATTTTTAATTCTTGCTCAATTAAATAAAAAAGGAAGATAATAAGAAAAACAGTGGCTAACTATAATTTTGAAGATACATGGGATGAATTTTATGCAGAGGGTACCTATTTGATGTGGGTTCCGGATGAATGTTTAGTTCAATTTGTGGCTAAAGAGATTGAAAGAAAAAAAAAGAAGATAGGAAGAATTTTAGATTTAGGTTGTGGTAATGGAAGACATTTGGTCTATCTATCTAAAAAAGGGTTTAATGCGTATGGAATAGATATTTCTCAAAAATCTCTTCAAATTGCACAAGACTGGTTAAATAAAAAAGGATTACAGACAGAACTAAAAAAAGCAAGTGTAACTGAAATTCCATATCCTGATGAATATTTTGATATAGTTATCTGTATGGGAATGTTAGATCATATATTAATTCAAGAGGTTAAAAAAGGGATACAAGAGATTGAAAGGGTTCTGACACCAGAAGGAATATTTTTTTTAGGGTTACGTTCAGATCGCGACACAGAATGTGGGAAAGGGGAAGAAATAGAAAGAAATACCTTTCTTCTACCAGGTGATGTAGAAGGAAATCTCCCTCAACATTTCTTTAACCTGATAGAAATTAAAGAATTACTTGTAAATTTTAAAATTACTAATTTAGAATGTCGGGAAAGATTAATGGGTATGGAATTGTCTGACATAAATTCCAGATGGATAATTACCGCACAAAAATTGTTGAATGATTAGGTAATAAAACAGAAAGAGATGGTACCTATTTAGCGGGATTAGTGGGTTATTCCATTTGTTTTTGTGGGTTGATTTCATTGCAAATTGCAAATTTAACATTTAGCATTTTAAATTTGAAATGTTAATTTTGCAATGATAAATTTGCAATGAAACTTATTAACAAAAACCACCGAACTGCTAAAATCAAATGTTATGAACCATTAGTGCCTATTTAAAAAGTTGAAAGTCCGAACTTGTTTGGGAAAAATGTCCTCAATAAGTTGAGGCATCCGTCGATTTTCCGGATAGACACTATAGCACCTATTAATCAAAAGTTCTCATCCAAGAAACGAATTTTCGATTGCCGATTTTAGATTGCAAATTGATTTATCTTTAAAATCCAAAATCGAAAATCCAAAATCCAAAATAATTTCACATGAGAACTTTTGGTTAATAACTGCTATAATTCCACAGTCTATAATTTAGAGTTTGAATTATAATTTGAATTTCATAATTAAAAAGGAGGTAAGAAATCTAATGGCTATAGGAGGAAATGAACTTTCGAAGGAAGAATTAGAGGCCCTTTTAGGTGAAACTGTAGAAGAAGAAGTTCCTGTATCAGGGTTGAGTAAAGAAGAAGGAGGGGTATTAAAGGATATTTCCGGTACTTCTATGAATGCGGCGGCAACGGCACTTTCAACTATATTAAACAAACAGGTGACTATTGCCGAGCCTGCAGTGAATGAAATTTCTCCACAAAAGGTTACAGATAATATTTCAGGAGCGGCAATTGTTGTTGAGGCGGAATATTCCGGTGGAATTAAAGGTCCTACCTATGTAATCTTTTTGAAAGAACATGGGGCAATGATTGCCGATTTAATGATGGGTGGTGATGGTACCTCTCCCCCGGATGATATTAATGATTTATATCTTGGGGCATTAGGTGAGGCAGTAGGACAAATGACAGAATCGGCGGCGGCATCGTTGTCTTCTTCGTTAGGTAAAACGGTTACCGTATCTGCACCAAAAATAAAGGTTATTGATTTCAAAAAAGGTATTCCAAAGGATTTACCTATATTCAAAGAAAACAAAGTGGTTGAGGTAGATTATAACTTTACATTAGGAGATTTAAGCCAGGGTAAGTTAATCCAGTTATTGCCGTTAACTATTGCTAAACCAATAGTTAGTACGGTCATGGGGCCTGTGGCTAAAGAACCGTCGCCTGCATTTGCTCCAGGTGTTCATCCTGTTCAATTTGCCCGATTATCACCAACTGAAACAACTCAATTACCCGCAAATTTAAAACTATTAATGGATGTTCCTATGAATGTAAGTGTGGAGCTTGGACGAAAGAAATTGACCCTCAAAAATATATTAGATATAGGAACAGGTTCTGTTATCGAGTTAGAAAAAATGGCTAAAGAACCGGTTGATATTCTGGTCAATGGTAAATTGATTGCTAAAGGGGGAGTTGTGGTCGTTGATGATAACTTTGGTGTTAGAATTACAGAAATTCTTACCCCGGAAGAAAGACTTGAATCATTGAAATAAAGGTAAGCATACAGCCATCAGCCGTCAGCTATCAGTTTTAAAGGAGTTGGATAACACAACGGAAAAGGTGTCAAGCCGTGGGGTTTGCTTTTCACCTCATTTTTCTTGGGTTTGGCTGAATGCTGAACGCTTACAGTTTTTGACACTACTCTTATCAGTTAAAGGAGGAGATTATGCAGGCAGTTTTAAGCCCTCAACTTAGATTTGAGATTAAAGAATTAATAGATGAACGTATCTATGAAAAACATGTAACAAGAGAAGACTTTAGCGAACTTAAAAATATTGTTAAAGAGACTGTCAAGATACAGAAAGAGATAGCTGAGAAGGTAGAAGATCTATCTGATGCACAGAAAAGAACAGAAGTCAAGGTAGAAGAGCTGGCTGATGCACAGAAAAGAACAGAAGTCAAGGTAGAAGAACTGGCTGATGCACAGAAAAGAACAGAAGTAGAGATACAAAAACTTACCAGGGGACTAAAAGAGACCAGGGGAGAACTTGGCGGACTATCAAGGAGTATGATCTATGCCTTTGAGAATGAGGTTTATAGAATGTTACCGGTGATATTAAAGAATGTTTATGGAATCGAGATGGCAGAAAAGCTAATCAGGGCTGAAATAGGTGGCAAAGAGATAAATATATTGGGCAGGGCGAGGAAAAATGGTCAGAAGATCGTTTTGATAGGAGAGACAAAGCTAAGGCTTGATGAAAGACGAAAAAAGGAAGATGTGTTTGAGGAATTAGAGGAGAAGGTCTCTGCAGTAAAAGAGGAATATAGAGAAGATCCTTTTAGGGTATTGGTCACACATTACGCCACACCGGGATTTATAGAGAAGGCAAAAAAGAAAGATGTAATTGTCATCCAAAGTTTTGAGTGGTAGATATAAATTTATAAATTCGGGGAACCTGGACTTTCGTGATTTTTAGTGGGTTGAAATCCCTTGAAAACATACGGGACAGC
>JASEHU010000188.1 GCA_030018635.1 bacterium | reverse complement strand
AATCACTAATCACTAATCACTAATCACTAATCACTAATCACTAATCACTAATCACTAATCACCGAAGCCTCAGCCTTTTTTGTCTTGAAAAACATGGCGACTAATTTATGAAAGACCCCTTTATTTTCCTCCTGAACTAAAGATTCCGGTTGTGGTAAATAAACAATTTCAACCCCCTCAGGAATGTATAACCCCATTTGGGTAGATATACCCTCGATTCTTTCAGAAGCTTCTAAACTTGAAAGTTCTACCAACAACATCCTCTGGACATTTTCCATCTGGTGCATTTGTTTTTGAAGTTGGGAAACGGTATAGCCTTTTGATGTCATCGTAATCTGTGTAGATGTCAGGAAAAATAAAATACTTAGTGTAGTTATGATGATAATCAAGAAACGGAGAGCAACCTTTTTTATCTCGCTTTTTTTAGGTTTTCCAAGTAGAACTAACAATTTATCTCCTTTACTCTGAAATAGTTGCCAGTAATCTATTTCAACCTTTGGTTCAGAACATCCCTTGTGTTCCATTTTTCCCCCTCCCTGTTTAATTTATCGACAAAAATCTATTTTTTCTGTAATAATTAAGTATTTTATAGGTCCTATAAGTCCTATTCTTTTATTTTCTCTACTGCTCGCAGTTTTGCACTTTGTGCCCGCGGGTTAGCTTTAATCTCTTGATAAGCAGGTCTAATCGGTTTTTTAGTCATAATTTTAACCAACCCTTGTTTTTGCCAGTTACGAAATTTATGTTTTACTATGCGGTCCTCAAGCGAGTGAAAGGATATAACTACAAGCCTGCCACCCTCTTTCAGCACCGATATTGCCCCATCCAAAGATTCATCCAATACCTCTAATTCCTGGTTAACGGCTATCCTTAATGCCTGAAATACTTTAGTTGCCGGATGAATCCTTTTATGTTTTGGTATGGTTGACTCAATAGCCTTGATTAATTCAAAGGTAGTGGTAATCGGTCTATTTTTAACAATTGAAAGGGCTATTTTATTAGCCCGATACTCCTCACCATATTTGAGGATGATGTCTGTTAATTCCTGTGTTGTGCAGCGATTGACTAAATCGCTTGCCTTGATTTTATTCCTTGAATCCAACCGCATATCTAACGGGGCATCATATCTGAAACTAAAACCACGGGTTGTTGATTCAAAATGCAATGAACTTATACCTAAATCATATAAAATACCGTCTGCATAATTGGGAAACAACCCCCTAACCCCCTTTATTAAGGGGGAATCTAACCCCCTAACCCCCTTTATTAAGGGGGAATTGTTACCCCGCTTTATTGGGTGGGAATTGCCAACCCGCTTTATTAAGGAGGAATTGGTTAGAATCTCCTTTATATTCCTGAAATTATCGTGAACGAAAATCGTTTTCTCTTGAGCTAATCGAGTTTTTGCCCTATCCAAAATCTCTTCGTCCTGCTCAATCCCGATAATCTGACCACCTTTTTGTATGATTGCCTCAGAATGCCCCCCTTCACCCAGGGTACAATCTACATAAATCCCAGAGGGTTTCACCTCTAAATATTCCAACACCTCATTGAGCATTACCGGAATATGTGTATTCATTCTGCGGGTGTAGAATGTAGAATATCACCTTTCCCCGTCTCACACCCTACATCCTACACCCTTATCCCCTCCCAGAGCAATTATCAATTATATCCCCAGGTCTAAATTTTCAACATTCGCCTCGTAAGTTTCGGAAATAGACTTATATTGTTTGACCCATGTTTCTTTATTCCATATCTCCATTTTTTCGATAACACCAATAACAACTATTTCCTTAGTCAAATCAGCTAAATCACGAAGTTTTGGATGGATATTCAATCTTCCCTGTTCATCCAATGGGCATTCCATAGCATCGGCACAAAACTTGCGGATAAAGTCCCGCACTTCTTTCTTAGCCGTAGGTATATTTTTGATTTTATCTAAAAGCCTGACCCATTCCTCTGGAGGATAAGCAACTAAACATTTTCCTACGCCGGAGGTAATAATTACCTTTTTTATTCCCTTTTCTTCCAGAACCCGCCGATAAGGAGCAGGCATAATCATCCTGCCTTTTTCATCAATGGTATGAGAATACTCGCCAACAAACATCTACCACTTTCCTCCACTTTATGGATTACCTTACCATATTACACCGAATTACTTATTTTGTCAAGTGTTTTTTTGTGTTTTTTTTAAAAAACTTTTCCACAGGAAGATAGTGTATAGTCCAAATCAATTCCTACAATATATAGTAGTAGCAGAAAAAATTGTCAGCGTTCAGGTGGTATAACAAAAGGAGATATGGAAATTCAGGAATATGGAGATAAGGATATTATATAGCAGATATTAGTGGGTCATTATGGCAATATTTCCTGATTTCTCTTCCCTATTTCCCACTATTGATTATTCCGGGACGGTTCATTTTATCGTTTTTACTATGATTTCTTTTGGAAATTAGAAATTGGAAATTAGAAATTAGGAAGAAATTCGAAATCATATCTTCTCTCTTGCCAATCTCTTGCCAATCTCTTGCCAATTTCAAATTTCTAATTTCAAATCTCATTTCTAATTTCACATCCATCTTTTAACCGCAAGCTTTCAAACTAAAGTGAACCATCCCATTATTTCTTGCTTTCCTTCTTTGCCTGACAACTTCAAACATCAATACTGATCCTGCCACGGCTGCATTCAGGGATTCGGTTTTGCGTGACATTGGAATACTCACCTTCGCGTGGGCTAATTTCCTCGCAAACTCGGCTGAACCTTCAGCCTCTCCACCAACAATTAGCACCAGCGGCTTGCGGAAATCGGTTTGCCAGCAGGGAACACCGTCCATGTCGGCTAAATAGACGGAGAGATTCAGCGAGTTGACGAGTGAACGAATTCCATCCCAGGATAGCAATTGAATAGGCAGGCAGAAGTGGGCACCCATTCCTGCCCTGACAACCTTTGGGGCAAAGGCATCCGTTGTTTCAGGAGGCAACAGCACTGCCTGAACCCCTGCCGCCACGGCGGTGCGTAACAATGTTCCCAGATTACCGGGGTCGCGGATGGAATCAAGGATAAGAAGAAAATCAGGGGAGTTGGGAATCGGGAGTCGGAAGTTATCTATGACAGCCAAAATCCCCGGCGAGGTTTCGGTCTCACTGATGGATTGAAGAATCTCCGGTGTAACCTCTTCAACTTCTACGCCGCGCCCGGCCAATTCCTTAACTAATTTTTCCCCTCGCTCACTCAACTCCGAAGAGACTAATACAAACCGAAATGAACAGCTTGCCTTTTTAAAGCAAGCCGTTGCCTCTTCCACCAACCGCACACCTTCAGCGACAAACGCACCTGCATCACGACGGTTTTTGGAACGACCAAGGAGTGAACGAACGAGTTTGATTTTGGAATTCTGATTGGAAGTAATCATCGTCATGAAGATTATACCTTATAAAAACCACTCAAGTCAAGGAAAATTTTCAACCACAAATTACACGAATTTTACGAATGAAAGGAATAAATACAAATAGATGTATGGAATAACAAGTGAACAAGTAAACCATTTGGAGTCCTCAATTTATTGAGGGAGATTAACTAAATCTGTGTCTAAAAAAAATATTTTTTGGCAACTTAGGGTTAACCCCATTACCCTTGTGCCAATTCAATGAGTATCTTAATTCCCTTTTCGATTGTCTCATTTGATGCGGCAAAGGATAAGCGGAAATTAGTATCCTTTTCTGAGAAGACATTACCTGGAATGATTAATAAATTTTTAGCTATGGCCTTTTCTACAAATGTCGTCGCCGTAATTTTATCAACTTGTGGAAAGGCATAAAATCCGCCGCCGGGTTTTTTTAGTTTAAAATAGTCTTTTAGCCCTTCATAAACCAGATCCCTTTTCCGGTGATATCCGGCAATATATTCACTCATATCGCATTCAAAGGATTTAATTGCAGCAACCTGGGCAAAAGAAGGTGCACAAACAAAACTATACTGCTGTAATTTACACATCTGTTGGATAATTTCATTTGGTCCGGCCGCATAACCTATTCGCCAGCCTGTCATGGCATAAGTTTTGGAAAAACCGTTGAGCGTTACGGTTTTATCATAAATACTGCCCGGGCTAAAAGCCGTTCCATCATACATAAATTCCTCATACACCTCATCAGAAATAATAACCAAATCATTTTCTCTGGCTATGTTGATTACTGCTTCGAGCTCCTCTCGAAAATATGTTTTACCTGTAGGATTACCCGGACTGTTAAGCACTATTACCTTTGTTTTTTCGGTAATTGCCTCTTTCACCTTATCAATATTTATGTTAAAATCCGGGTAGGTATCGATAGGACGTGGCACTGCCTCAATAAAATTGAGCAGGTGTTTATACATAGTAAAATATGGGTCAAAGATAATCGCCTCATCCCCTTTGTCCAATAGGACATAAAAGGCTAAGAATAATCCCCCGGAAACACCGGAGGTAATTAAAACATCCTTAGGTTTTGCATCAACATTATTTTTCTCCTTTAATTTTTGGCAAACCCGCTCCCTTAATTCTAAGATACCTTCTGTTTGGGTATATCTGTTAAATCCCGAGTTGATGGCTTTAGCTGCCTCCTGTTTAATCTCCTGCGGCACATCGAAATCCGGTTGGCCAATACTTAGATTAACAGGCTGTTTCATATCTGCGGCTAAATTAAACACCTTACGAATCCCGGAAGAATCAATCTTATTCATTCTTTTAGAAATCATTTTTCCCTCCATGGAAATGATTTTGGATTTTGGATTTTCGATTTTGGATTAAGGATATAAGATTCCTCAATCCAAAATCCAAAATCGAAAATCCAAAATCATTTCGACCTGTGCAAACGGAAATTCACCTTGAATGTAGAATGTAGAATGTAGAA
>JASEHU010000187.1 GCA_030018635.1 bacterium | reverse complement strand
TTCTGACTCCTGACTCCTGAATTCTGACTACTGGAGCACCCACAATATCAAATGGTATAACCCACTACCTTCCTCACTACCGCAACGCTATAATCCCAACAACCGTCTAATATCATTATTACAGACAAGGAGTGTCAGACAGACAATAATTGTAATGCCAACCCATTGAATAACGATTTGGGTTTTAGTGTGTAATGCCTTACCTCGTATTTTTTCTAAGGTTAAAAACAGCACATGTCCGCCATCAAGGATTGGTAAAGGTAGAAGATTGACTACCCCTAAATTAACACTCAACATGGCAATAAAGCCTAAAAGGTAAATAAGTCCTAATTGTGCCTGTTCACCGCTCATCTGAACAATACCAATAGGCCCAGCCAGGAGTTTATAAGAGAGGGCACCCTGTATAAGTTGCCATAAAATAAGATAAATAACCTGAATAGTGGCTAATGTCTGGAGTAATCCATGCCAGAGTGCGACTAAGGGATTAACCCGATACATCTCAGAGCAGGCAAGAATCCCAATCGAGCCTACCTTTATTTCCTTTTTCTTGTCGACATCATATCCTGGTTTAGCCGCTGGGGTTATCTTGACATTCATCGATTCCCCTTCTCTATCTATCCCAAAGATTAACTCTTTACCCGGATTTTTACGGATAATTTCGGCCATTTCATCCCATTGCAAAACCTGCTTACCGTTAATAGAGGTAACGACATCCCCTTTTTTTAGTCCTGCCTTTTGTGCCGGACAGCCTTTCACTACCTCTTTGAACTTTGTCGAGACATAAGGCATTATACCTATTTCTTTATCCTTTTTCTCCCTGGTTATTTCCTTTTTTATCTCCTGATTATCTCGTAAAATAGTCAATTCTACCTTGCAGGTTTCAAACCTGGTACCAGATGATGAAGATATAGCACTTATCAACTCCGTCCAATTATTCGTCTTAGTCTTATTTACCTTGATAATTTTATCTCCGGCCAATATTCCAGCCGTTTGGGCAAAAGAGTCCTTTTCTACCTTCCCAACAATATTAGAGTAGGTAGGCACACCCAGCATAGCGATGAGTGAAAAAAGCACAAAGCCCAGGACAAAATTCATTAAAGGTCCTGCCAAAACAATCTTCATTCGTTTTCTAACCGGTGCAGAGCTAAATTCCCATGGTTCTCCTTTTAATTCCTCATCAGGATTCTCACCGGCCATTTTAATGTAGCCACCACAGGGAATTGCACAGATACGATATTCGGTCTCTCCCCGTTTAAAGGCAAATAATTTTGGTGGAAATCCAATAGCAAATTGTTCTACCTTTATTCCCTGTTTTTTGGCAGCCAGGAAATGTCCCAGCTCATGAAAGAAAATCACGATGCCAAAGACAATCAGCGCAGCAATCATTGTGATCATTTATGTTAAACCTCCTTTATCAATTGTTAATTTCCTTTAAAACAGGCTTAATTGAACCTGTTCTTCTTCCTTTTGTAACGGTATCTCTATCTCTCCATAAACCCCATCATAACCGGGTAGAATAATTACCTTTTTCGTTCGCACATTCAAGATTCCTTGAAGAATTTCAGGAGGGACAAATTGATGTAATTCTTCTTTAGAAAGAAAAGTAAGAATATCAAATTCAGACCTGTGTTGAGTAAGTTTCAGATATTCATTTTCTACGGCGGTTGTGCCGGTCGCTTTTTTCAGCACCTTGCTTATTATCTCTACTAATGGGATGAGATGAATGCACGGGATATGGTTTTCTGGAACAAATCCTTCCGGTCTATCGGCTAGTTTCTCTACACGACTCATGACGCCAACGGTTATTCTACCTCCACAAGAAGGGCAGCGACCGTTATGTTTTTTAGTTTCTGCGGGTGTCAGCCTCAAATTACATGGGCGGTGTCCGTCATAATGGTATTTGCCTTCCTCCGGGAAAAATTCAATGGTATTTAAGAATTTAGTTCTATCCTTCTTTTTTATTGCCTCAAGTATCTCTTTATAATTTATTTCACAATCAAATATATTTGCCTCTCTGCCTATCTTGGCCGGGGAATGGCTGTCGGAATTAGAGATAAGTGTATATTTGTCTAATTCGGATAGCCGCCAATTCATAGGTGGGTCAGAAGAAAGTCCGGTTTCTAAGGCATAGATATTCGTAGTTTCCTCTTCAAAACATTCCTCCACTGAATCAAAGCCGGAATTAGACCCAAATACAGAAAACCAGGGCGTCCAGGCATGGGCGGGAACAATAAGGCAATCCGGGTCAATATCAAGGACTATTTTAACTAAATCCTTTGCCTCTAAAGAAAGCATAGGTCTTCCATCGGCACTTAAATCACCATATCGCTCAAGTTGTCCATTGATTTTTTCTACGGTCTCAAATGATGGGGCAAAAAGGATATTATGCACCTTTTTACCTCTCTCTTTTCTGACAAATAGATTAGATACCTCAGCCGTGAGCATGAAAAAGGTATCTTGATGCTTGAATAATCCATTCTCGGCCGGGAGCAGTTCTTTTTTTAATCCATATAACCAGCCTGGGTGGGTAAAATCACCTGTTCCCATTAAGGCGATACCCTTTAATTTCGCATGTTTACTTAAAGTATCTATGTTCATTTGAGGGCTTGTCGCCCGTGAATATTTTGAATGAATATGAAAATCTGCGGCAAATCGCATTTTTATTCTCTCCTGAAAGATTTTATAGGTCCTATAAGTCCTATATGACCTATAATTTCTAAGTAGTATAATGGGCATTGAGGCTGACATTTTCCTCTGACAGGTCACAGCCTAAGACGGTTATTTGTTGTCGGCCTTGCTTTAAATCAATAGTAATTAAAATTTCTTCATTGGCTAAGATATTTTTAACGCTGGCTAAATCAAAATTTATGCCCACTCCATTTTTAACAATTAATTCCCGGTCAAAATAAATATCTATTTTTTCAGGGTTTATGGCCACACCGCTGTAGCCACAAGCATTTATGATTCGGCCCCAGTTAGGGTCCTCTCCGTAAAAGGCACATTTAACTAATTGTGATTTGGCAATCGCCATGGCCACCTGCCTGGCCGCCGCTGATGTTTTGGCGCCCACAACCTTAATCTTGAGGAGTTTAGTTATTCCTTCACCATCTTTAACCATTTTCGTGGCTAAATTTAAGCATACCAGGTTCAATGCCTGTTGGAAAATCTTAAAATCCTCATCGGTTGACTTTACTATTTTCTCATTCCCGGCGAATCCATTAGCGAAGAGAACTACCATATCACATGGGCTGGTGTCTCCATCTATGGTCATCAGGTTAAATGAGTTATTCGAGGCGGTCAGTAGTGCCGCCTTTAATGACGGTTGAGTTATGGCCACATCCGTAGCGATGAAACTTAACATCGTGGCTACATCAGGGCAAATCATCCCGGCACCTTTTGCCATCCCGCCTATCCTGGCTTTAATTCCATTACTTAACACAAATTCTACCGCAGATTCTTTAGTTTTAGTATCCGTAGTCAAAATTGCTTCTGCCGCATCCGCACTTTCTGCACCCAGGGATTTAATTAACGGTGGTATCCCCTTTTCAATCTTATTCATAGGTAAAGGTTTCCCAATTACCCCGGTTGAAGCAACCAGAACGCTATCTATTGGAATTCCCAGTTGGTCTGCGGTAATTCGTGTCATGCTTGTGGCATCCTCTAACCCCTGGGTTCCTGTACAGGTATTGGCATTACCGCTATTAATAATGATAGCCTGGATAGGGAATGAGTTTTTTAGATGTTGTTGAGTAACGATTAAGGATGCCCCTTTGAGTTGATTGGTTGTAACTACAGCTACCGCCGTCGCCGGAGTTTTGGAGTAAATCAAAGCCAGGTCTTTTTTTTCAGGCTTTATCCCACAATTTATTCCCGAAGTTAAAACACCATTAACCGAAGTAATTCCGCCTGTTATTTCATTCATTCGATCTCTCCAACCTGTCTCTTAAATCTTCTCCCGAAACTCCTTGACTCCTTCAAATTCCCTTGTCAGTGCATCTGCGCTGCCTTGCTTAACCAAATTCTCCCATTTCTCCAAAGTTTTTTTGAAGCAGGAAATAGTCTTCAGGATTTGTTCCTGATTAGTCAGGCAAATATCACGCCACATCTCTGGTGAGCTTGAGGCTATCCGGGTAGTATCTCTAAATCCGGAGGCAAGTAGGGGTAAGATTTTTTTATCCTGCTGTTTGATTAAATCCACCAATGAATAAGCCACAATATGGGGCAGATGGCTTGAGAAGGCAATCAATTCATCATGTTCCTCTGGTGACATCTCTACTACCTTTGCACCAATCCCTTCCCATAATGTCCGCACAACCGATATTGCCTCTTTATTAGTCTGGGGAATAGGAGTGATAACGCAAACTGCCCCTTTAAATAAATCAGCATTAGCCACCTCAATTCCAGATTCCTCAGAACCGGCTAAGGGATGAGTGCCAACAAAATATACCTCACTTTCGTTCAATGATGGGGTAATCTTATGCACAATTTTTTCCTTACTACTGCCTGCATCCATAACAATCGCACCCATTTTTAAATAAGGAGCCATCTGGGTAGCAATTTCTATGATGGAATTAACTGGAACAGCGAGGATAACCAGGTCTGCCTTTTTTACACCAAAATAAATATCCGTGACTATCGAATCCACTGCCCCTAATTTTAATGCTTGCTGAAGTTTCTCCTCTCTCCTGCCGATACCAATTATATTTTGGCACAAACCAGCCGACTTTAAAGCCAGACCTAATGAGCCACCAATTAATCCTACACCAATTATAGCCACTGATTTTATCCGTTCCATCTGACCACACCTCTTTAAAAATAACCATAAGATTCAAATGAAACAAAGGCTCTGTCACTTAACCCCTCAAACCCTGAACCCTCTATTGGTTCATAACATTTGATATTGTGGGTGCTCCAGTAGTCAGAATTCAGGA
>JASEHU010000186.1 GCA_030018635.1 bacterium | reverse complement strand
TGCATTGGGAGGGGGGGGGGGTAGTTAGTAAGAGAGCAAGAGATATATTGATAGATGCCTTAAAGAATCATGAAAATGGACATGTCAAAGCAAAAGTTCCAGGAGCTTTGGCATTTGTATATAATCGTATTACAGACGAAAATGAAAAAGACAGAATAGTTGATGCATTAATCGAGGCAGCCACCGGAGGTTCATTAGAGGTTGAAGGATTTAGTGGTATAATACCAGCTCATAGAAATATATATGCTATAGAGGTATTAGGAAAATGGATAAAGGCTAAAAAAACAGTTGAGCCATTGATAGAAGCGTTGAAGGATGAGAATGAACAGGTGCGTAGAGATGCGGCAAGGGCATTAGCTGATATAGGCGACAAAAGAGCAGTTGAACCTTTGATAGAGGCGTTTAAAGAAGAAGAAGGTTGGAATAGAGAGTGTATAGCCTGGCAATTAGCTAAGTTAGGTGATAAAAGAGCAGTTAAGCCATTAGAAGAAGCCTTGACTGACCCCAAAAATGAAATGATTAAAGAAAATATAGCAAGACATTTGAAAGCACTTAATTTCAAAATAGTTACTGGTAAAGATTACCAGTACTAATTTTAAAGAGGAGGTAAGTACAATGTTTAAAAGAGTATTATTGGTAGTGGCAGGATTATTAATTATAGGAGGGATTTTGAAGCCTGTTTATGGAGGAGAGAGGATGTTACATGGGTGTGAGATAGGAGATGCCCTGTTTGGTCAGGTGAATTTCTGGGGGATTCCGTTACCTCCTGGGTTAGCAAGGTTAGGACATGCGGGACTCTATTACTGTAGTAGCACGAGAGAAGAACCTAAGTGGGATCCAAGAACTGATTTAGTTAATTCTAATATGGAGTTTGCTACTATTGAGGCAATATACACAGTAGCAAAGGGAGCAACAGTCCAGATTAGCAAATTTACTGAGTCCTTTAGTAATCGGTATTATTCAGGGGCATATAATAATGGTGCTTTGACTGCTGGTCAGCGTGTAGATATTGTCACCCGTGCCTATCACCAGCTTGGTGCCAAAGGTACATCACCATTTCCATGGATACGGAAATGGCCAGCTATTAAAGACCCAAACCATGCGAATGTTGGAAGTAGAACTTTCAGTTGTGATGGACTTGTTGAATACTGTTATGAACAAGTTATCCCTGGTGGGTTTTTTAATGAAGAAGAGGAAAAAGATTGTGTCCCTAAAGTTAAAATCATAGAAATACCAGAATTTATATTTTTAGCCAAAGGTAAATTACCTAAATTTTACCCAGTAGCATTAATGAAGAAAATGACTAAAGCAGATTATGAAAAGCCTGAGATACTTGAGTTTAAATTAGAAAAAGATGGTAAAGTTCTTAAACCCAATGATAAACTGACAGGTGAAGTAAAACTTAGACTTAAAACTACTGATAAAAACACAGGTTCTGGAATTGATAAAGTAGAGTTTTATTATAAACATCAACTATTGTATCATTATTTACCACCTACCAGAATTACAATGATTGATACTCCTGATAATCAACCTGAATATACTTATGATTGGAATACTGGAGCTCTTCCTGAGTTGATATATGAGGTATACGGAATAGCATATGATAGAGCAGGGAATAAGAATTATGCCTGGTTTTATCCTAATCAAGCAATACTAAAATCAAAAGCCAAAGCTGAAGCTGAAGAAATATTAGAACCAGATAGTGTAATTGGACCTGTCACTCCTATCATCATCGACCACACCCCCCCGCAGGTAGTCCGAACCTGCCCTGGTAATAACGATACCAAGATTTATCTTGCCAAACATATTCGGGTGACATTTTCTGAAGGGATGGGGACGGAGACAATTAATGAAGATACGATTCTGGTGAATAATGGTGCCATCATTGGTTCTGTTACCTATTCTGAAGATTTAAGGACGGCATTTTTTGTGCCAGAAGAACCATTGGAGATTAATACTAATTATAATGTTTTGGTCAAAGCAGGGGTAAACGGTGTCAAGGATAAGGCAGGTAATCCTCTGGAGTCAGATTATTCATTCTCGTTTACTACCACTGATGAGTTAACCCCAGGTAGAGTAATCGAAGTACCAGTCACCTATACCGATGAATATGGTCAGGAGCATCCGGTGCCAGCAGGGACACGAATAATGTCTTCCTACTATTTAATAAGTAATGGTCAGGAAACATATATTGTTGGTCCTTCAAAATGGCAAGGGGTAGAAGAGGATGGAAAGGTGCGATTTAATTGGCCTGGAGGTAATCTTAATGAGCAAGAATTCAGGGTATTTTTTGAATCACAGGGTTATAGAACAGATTGGCTGCTAAGTTCAGAAGAGAGAGAAGAAAGAACAGAAAACGCTAATCGGTATGCCAGTCCAAGTTTCTGGGTATTTATGAACCCGGTAACAAATACTCAAGTACATACCTATGCCTCCTGGTTATTTGATATTTATAAACCGGAAGGTTCAGATGTGTATGTTCCAGTAAACGGCACTATCACTATTAACTGGAATGAAGTAGTCTCTATTCCCTGGTGGAGTAAGGTATATTATAATCGAACTGGTGCACTACATTCATTAGGTGCTTTTAATAGTGGTTTTGATTATATGGTTACGCTTTGCCGTCAGGAGATAAAGCCGGTAGATTATGCCTCCTGGATGGAAAACCTCGATTTTACCCCGGAAGGTATTACCTGCTATGGAACTAATACATTGGGTAAATGGAGAATATTAGTTAATGGTATTAAGAAGGATGAATGGAGTGAGGATAAGTTATTAGCCGGCTTTGGTAATTTATTACTCCAACGCTATGGAGAGAATTATTCTCATTATAACCTTTTACTCAGACCTAAGTTCAATCGTCGCACAGATGTATTTCAGGCGTGGGTAAATGGCTTTTCCCAGTATTATTCTTGCCTGGTTAGAGGCACGGCAACTGTCGAAATCAGGGATATCGATACCGGGCTTACGAAGACCTATAATTTAGAATCATTTGGGTCCGAAACACAAGGACTGGATAATGAGGCAGCCATAGCCGCGGCTTTATGGAAAATGAAAGACCCATATAATGCCTGGAAGGCTGTGGGAAAACATAAGGCAATTATTACCCCGGCACATAATGGATACAATGTCCAGGATTTCTGGAAGGAATTAGGCACTCAAAGCTATATTCCCATGCCGGAACAAACCTGGATAGAACATGGATTAATGCCAAAAATTAAATATGCGACTTCAACCAATACCCCTAACCCACGATTATTCTGGGCTCGAAATGGTATTTTGGATAATGGTATAGGTGTCAGTTGGACATTGGAGGTAGCCACAGAATCTACCTTTACTAACCCTGTTTTATTTGTCAAAACCCAGATTGCACAAGAAAATTATCACCTGACGGATATAAACCTTGAGGATGGGATTTATTACTGGCGAGTGCGAGTAGAGGATGAATATTTGCCTGGCAACCTGCAAAATGCCTTACCTGAACTTTATTCACAAAGATGTAGTTTTGAGATACATTTGCCCAAACAGGCAGGTATTACGGTCATAAGTGACCCCAATACTCAAGGGATACCATCAGATGTCATCGTAGGGATATATGATAAAGAAGGGAGTGTCTATACCGGTGCCTATTGGGTAGAGCATGACCAGATGAATCGCATCAACATATTAGACCTGAGATATACACCTATAACTGTTCATTTTGAGGCACAAGGTGGTAATGCCGTTGTTCCACCGGATTATACCTTTGAGGAAGGTAGTTGTGTGCATATCTTTGAAAATGGGATAATCTTTAATGAGCCTGGTAGTTATTCCATAACCATTTCAATAAGTGGTGAGGGGATAAATATACCTGCGGCATCCCATGGAGGGATTCAGGTAGCACCAAAAGGCATAACCCCTGACCATTTTCATGTCGTAGATATCCTTGACCCGATAGATGTAGGTGGGACTTCGAATGTATCGGTAGTAGTTCATGATGCCAATTGTAATTTAGTCATTGGTTATACCGGCAGTGTTTATTTTACATCTACCGACATGCAATCCACTTTGCCTCAAACCTATACATTTACAGCTGGGGATTATGGGGTGAATACATTTGTGGATGGGGTGGTATTAAAGACACCTGGCAGTCAAACGGTATTTGCCATAGATGTAAATAATCCGCAAATTACAGGCTCACAGACAGTAACGGTGGAAGGGACGGTTACTCAAACAAAAATAATTATCACGCCTACCTCAGGTTCAGTAGGGAGTATTGTAACAGTAATGGGAGAAGGATTTGGGCAAACAGAGGCGATAGAAATAGATTTTGGGACAACTAAAACAATTGCCCTGGCTCTAACCGATGCCAAAGGGAGTTTCACTACTACCTTCATCGTTAATACACAACCACCAGGGACAACTACTGTTCTTGCGATGGGGTTATCTACCAATGCAGAAGCTATTGCCTATTTTAAGATAATCGAGGATGACACACTTCCCCCAACTATTTTGCATACCCCGATTATTTATGCACCTGCACAATTGCCGATGATAATTATGGCTACGATAACGGATAATATCAAGGTTGAGCAAGCGAGCCTTTATTGGAGAATCGGTGGGACTAAAACCATTGGTGAGGCACAAATGGTAAATATGGGTAATGACCGCTACCTTGGGACTATCTGTGCCGAAGATGTAACTATGCGTGGCTTACAATATTACCTTTGGGCAACTGATGGTAAAAATGGAACATCATCGACTACATGGATTACACTTACTTATGGCACGGTTAGTTCCGGCAAACTCGGTGCCGTTAAACCCAAATGGAAATCTATCTCCGTCCCTATTTATCCACACAATCCTGACCCGGCCAATGTCCTCTGGAACTGGGGTAAATTTGAGAAAAATGTTAGTCTGAAATACTTTGACGGAACTAATTGGATAATTCACAATC
>JASEHU010000185.1 GCA_030018635.1 bacterium | reverse complement strand
CGGTAATTCCCCCTTAAAAAAGGGGGAATTACCGCCAAAAACAAATGGAATGAACCACTACGAGAAGAAATGATAGAAAGTTTAGGATATCTAAAAATTCGTTGCACAGGACGGTGATTACACGCCGTCCTGTGAATTCTGGCCTCATCACTTTGATACAATTAAAGAAAGGAAACAACCTACCATGCCACAACAACTTAATTTAGCTATTGAGAGTTTGGTATTGCCCCAACCATTTAAAGAAAAGGATAGGGTTCATGAGATACCAGATATTTATAAAGACTTAGACCAGATTAACCCTATTAGTGAAGGGACAATAGCCTTACCTCATAGCCCTGTTTATAAGATGCATAGGTATTTTGCTCGCCGCCCGTATAGTGTATTCAATTACCTCTTACGACATTATACAAATAAAGAAGATATTGTCCTTGACCCATTCTGTGGTGGTGGTCCAACTATAATCGAAGGACTACGACTTCAGCGTAAAATGATTGGGATAGATATAAATCCAATGGCTACATTCATTACAAAATGTGAGGCAATGAATATTGACTTAAATCTTTTGGATAAGGCTTTTAAACAGATTAAATTAGCAGTATCAAAAGAGGTTAATGACTTATATTTAACTACCTGCCCAAGATGTCAAATGCAAGCAATCACTGAATGGACAGAATGGAGTAATACCTTTTTGTGTCCTACCTGTAATAACGAAGTAATCGCAGGAAAAACTACAAAGATACGCCCCGGTAAGTATAATTGCTTAAATTGTAACCAGACATTCTCAACATCTGAGGCTAAAAGGACTAATGATGTGATGATAAAAATGAAGATAAATTGTCTATCATGCGGTTATAAACACGAAAAGGCCATTGATGAATCTGATGTTAATAAAATAGAACAAGTTAAGCAAAATTTTGATGAGATTGTTAAGAAGAAAAATCTATGGTATCCAAAGGATAAAATGCCTACTAACTTTGATCTGAGAAGACCTTATAATATGATGTGTAAGCATTTTTACGAGTTTCTTACTTTAAGAAATCTCCTTGCTATATCTATTTTATTCAAAGAGATTAATAATATTCAACAAGAAGATATAAGGTATTTTATGAGGCATATATTTACCTCTACACTCTCCTGGGTTACAAAGATGAGTGTTGACCCGGGTCATGGTTGGGCAATACATGCCTATTGGATGCCAAATACCTTCTATGAATTAAATGTATGGACTACATTTATGCGTCGATATAACTCTGCAGTAGAAGGTAAGAAGTATAGTAATAATGAAATAGGTAATTATTACAAAGAGGCAAATTTATTCAATGACCTTTTAAATGATTCTCCTTGCCTTCTATTAACACAATCTTCAAGTAAACTTCCAATCCCTGATAATTCAATAGATGCGATTATAACTGACCCCCCTTATGGCGGTAATGTGATGTATAGTGAGTTATGTAACTTTTGGACAGTATGGTTAAAGGAAATCTTCTCCTTAAATAGCTTGATTGATACAGAAGAAGAGGCAATTATAAATAAATGTCAATCAAAGAAAGCAAATGAGTATGAGAAACTTTTGTATGTAATATTTAAGGAGTGTTATCGAGTATTAAAACCAAAACGGTGGTTAGTAATGACCTTTCATAATAAAGACAGTAGTGTATGGTTAGCACTTTTACGAGCGGCACATCGGGCAGGATTTTATCTGCCTGATAATGGTGCAGTTTACCAAAATCCAATTCAACACTATACTAATACATTATATCAAAGAAGGAATGGTAGTGTCTTAGGAGATTTTATCTATAGCTTTCAAAAAATACCTTACTCTATAAAAAAATCATCTTTATCTAATGGTGATATGGAAAAGATTATTCTAAATGTAGCGACAAATGTCATTAAAAGAGAAAGTGGAACTACTACCTCACAAATCTTTCAAGAATTAGTCCCTAATCTTTTTAATAGTAATATATTAGACTCGGAAGATATGGTTAATAGTATTGAAAATATACTGGGGAAGAATTTTGTTTATGCTGACGAATGTATTGAAGTAGAAAAAGGTGGGAAAGCAAAGGTTGTAGTAAGAAAAAAATGGCAATTAAAGGAGGAATAGAAAATGCCAAAAACAGACATTGGTAGAAGTGTAGCTCATATCCCAAGGGCTACAGAACTAAAATTAGTAAGGGATGCAGTTCAGGAATTGGATAATCTTGGTGGTAAGTGTAGCTTTAAAATCTTATTGGATAAGTTAGAATATCATTGGTATTTTACTCAAGAAAAATATGCTGGAATATCATCACGCAAAACGCTTGGATATTACATAAAAACAGCATTATACTTAGGTCTAATACAAAAGTTTGACAAAGACGGTAAACCAATTCCTGCATCAGAACTTCCATTACAGGATTTTACAGTAAAGAATTCAGATACGATTGAGATAACTTCGGATGGGAAAAAGTTACTTGCTAAACCTACCATAACAGACCATACTAATATTAAGACTTACTGTAAATTAACGCCTGAAGAAAAGGAATTTCTCATTAAATTAATATATAATGACCCAGGATATTTGCCTGTTATTTACTTAACCCAAGTAATCATGGAAAAACCAAATTTAACTCATAATGAACTTACAAAAGAATCAATGATTGTCTATGACTCAGTAAAAATATTTATTAGTGGTTGGAGTAGAGAGGATGAATTAGATATTACAATAAGGGAAAAACAAAGAGGCGTATATAGTTACAGGATTAATCAAGCAAAAGAGGAGATGATTAAAATGGGTATAGAAAAATTTAAAAGAAAGATTACCATATTAAAAAATGAGGCAGAGGTTTTAAAATCTGAATTAATTGACAAGGATATAATCAAGAATGAAATTAATGGTAAGATTGAATGTGATACTGTTAAAATTCCTCAAAAAATTCCATTAGACCATGATGTAAGTGCTAATTATGCAGCGTTAATATTTAAAAGATTCGGCATGACTCCATTGACAAAGATAAAATTAGCAAGAGGAGTTGAAACTGATGTTTATAATGAAGGATACAATATTATCTTTGATATTAAGATTGCACATAAAACCAGAGCAATGGGTTCAAGTAGTGGAAAGGTGACAGTAAAAGATGTTCATGATTTTTTAAGATACCGTGACCAAATTCCTATTTCTCATCCAAACTTGCGTAATTTCAATTTTGTAATCATTGGTAATACTGCAAATGAACAGGTATCGTTTGATGTCGATGCCATCAGACTTGCTTATGAAAGGAATGTAGGATTAATAGATATTCAGATGTTAGTTAAATTAGACAAGGCAAGACAGAAATATATTGCCCTTACAGAGGATATATTAATATTATTCAATGAACTACGAAATATAAAAAAGTACTTTCAGACAGAATGGACATTTGATTCACTTAATCATAGAAGGTCATTTGAGTTTGAGTTAGAATTTACAAGAATTCATGATGCACTTATTGAGGCAACAATACAACGAATGAAAGAACGCAAAGAAAAGATAAATAAAATTATTGAAGATGAACAGATGCCAAATTCAGTAAAGATAGAGAAAATTCAAACGGTCTTAAAACAAAGACATATTCGTGAATTTTCTCCTCTTAAGAAGGAAATACCAAATGAAGACTTCACAGTATGAACTGTTTAACGAAGAGATTAATACTAAACGGATTCCCTCTACACAATACTTAGGCTCTAAGGCTAAACTTATCACATGGATTATTGAACATTTACCACCATGTAATTCAATATTAGATGCCTTTAGTGGTTCTGGGGTAGTAAGTTATGCCTTCAAGAAATTAGGGAAGCAGATTATCTGTAATGACTTTTTGAGAAGTAGCTACTACTTCGTAAAGGCATTTGTAGAGAATAATACTGTTACTTTGAGTGAGGAAGAAATTAAATCACTATTAAAAGATAATCCTAAAAAGGAATCTTATATTGAGGATAACTTTACAAATGTATTTTATACTCAGCAAGAATGTCAATTCTTAGACAACTTACATGCGAATATATTAGAGTTAGAAGATGAATATAAACAAAGTTTAGCGTTTGCTGGTGCTGTTAGATGTTGCATTCAGAAGGTTCCTGGTGGAAAATTCCGTCCTAATATACTTAAATACAGAGATAAAAACTTTAAGCACTACAGACCTAAGTTTACAAAGGATATTCGAGAAACTTTCTTAGAGTTCCTTGAAGGATATAATCAAGCGGTCTTTGATAATAACCAGGATAATATAGCTTATAATGAAAATATCTTTGATTTAATTGGGAAGATTAAAGTTGATGCAACCTACTTTGATCCACCTTATGGCGGCTCAGGCTATGATTATGAGCGAGATTACTTCTTTGTTGAATTATTTACTCAATACTATGGTAAAAAGGCAAGATTTACTGGGAAGACTAAAAGTTATAGCGATTTTAAAGAATGTGGATTTAATAAAAAAACTACTGTATCTAATTCTATTAAGCGGCTATTTGAATCTGCAGCACATATACCTATATGGGTAATCAGTTATAATAATAGAAGCATACCACATTTTGAAGAATTTAAAGCAATGTTGGAACAATATAAAAAGAAGATCAGGTTTTATGAACAGACATATTCATATAAATTTGGAGATAACAATAGATTAAGAGAATATCTGTTTGTATGTTCTTAACTTATTTAAGGGAGTTTGTGATGAAATCCGCACATAAAACTTATCAACTAAAAAATATTATGGCTACTTTTCTTACCAACGGTTCTTTTAACTTAGTAACCCGAGAAACAGGTAAAAGAATCAGAGAGGCTATCGAAGGGATGTTAGAGAAAGAACCAGAAGGGGCAATAGTTATATTAGATTTTGATGGTATTGGTATTATTGACTATTCCTGTGCAGATGAGATTATTGCTAAACTGATTGCCAGGCTTAACTCTGGTGAATATGGTAATAAATACCTCCT
>JASEHU010000184.1 GCA_030018635.1 bacterium | reverse complement strand
CTCTAATAATAGTTCAATAGTGGTATATTTTACATCTTCTAAGTTTCTAAGAGATTCTTCTATTGTTTCTCCATCACCTAAACAGCCATACAAATCAGGAATTTCTGCACAATAACCTCCTCCCTCTTCTTCAAGAATAGGGGTAATTTTGATAGGATATTTTAGATTCATATAGTAATTAATATCTTTATTCATTTTAATTCATCCGCTCTAAAATCTCAATTCCTATTAATGCCTTTTTAATATAGATTGGCTTTACATGTTTAGCTTGATGAGGTTTTGGAATTACAATGTTATTTTTGAGTTTTTTATGATAGAATATATAGTGACTACTTCCTTTCTGAGCCTGTCTTTCTTCAAATCCTATGTTCAAAAGAAGTCGCTCAATCTCTTCAAAACGTACATTCTTAGGATTGTTTTTGATTTTTTGGTATAACTTTTCTATCATGCTCATTTATACAGGCTGTTTTATTTAATCACTACCTTAAAGCTACATTCTCCATAACCTTGAGGTTGAACTTGTCCATTGATAGTGAAGGTAATGATTTTAGTAGTATCATTATAAGATACTGAGATACTGTCTCCACCACCAGCACCTACTGTACCAGTACCACTATCAGTTACATAAGTTGCCCAGGCAGGTATGACATCCTGAATCATTACATCAGTAGCCTCTGCATTACCAACATTCTTATACTTCAATGTATAAGTCAATGTAGCACCTGGCAGTTGAGCATCACCCGGTAAGACATACTTTTCTAATGTAAGGTTAGGAGTTGGAGCAGAGCAGGTAGTAATAGTTATATCCTCTACTATATCCGGATCACCCCAAGGCACCGTATCAATGCCAGCACAAGAAGCAACTACTTTGTTTGTTGATGTAGCACCTATTTCTGCCGTCGGTATATCTACCTTTAAAAAGAGGTAATTACTCTGTCCTGCCGCTAAGGTAATACTACCAATCTGCGTCGTCTCGGTTCCTTGATGGATACCATCTTGATTATCATCTTGTAATATGGTCAATGCCCAGATTCCACCTACAATATTACTTGCCGCTAAGGTAATCGTATCTGTTGCATTCCCGCTATTAGTTAGTTGATAAGTATAATAAACCGTAGTAGATGGAGAGCCGGTTAAATCAGCCGGGCTGGATAATTGCACGCCATAGCCGCGGGCAAAAGTTAATGTCGTATCCAGTCGCTCATCCGGGTCACCCCAGGTATCCTGTTGAGAAGAGTTTGCCTTTACCCTTATGGTCGTGCTTCCGGCAATGGAGACATCTACCTTTAGAAAAAACTTACGGCTTTCGTTCTGCTTTAAGGTAACCGGGCTTGAAAGTATAGTATTTTCTGTCTCCTGATGAAAGCCATCCTGATTGGTATCATCAATCAAGGTAATCGTCCATGTTGCCCCATCAAGCCGTGTTGCCTCAATAGTAATCGTATCCGTCCCATTACTTGAGTTACTCACTTCGTAAGGATAATACACCGTTGCCGTTGGCATAACACTTTGGTCTATTGGCGTTGATAAGTAACCAATTCCATAGCCTTGCAGGATAGTAGTTGTAGTAGCTACACAGGTAATGGTCTTTGTCCCACCCATACCAGAAAAAGTCAAAATCGCATCACCCTTAGCATCCGCTACATTTAATGTCCCTGTATCACTACCATTAATAATATTCGTATCCACTGGCGCCCCCAATGTTGCCTCCTCAACTATATTAACCACATTTCCAGCACCAAAATCTCCAATCGCAACCCATCCTCCAATAGCATATATCTTACCATTAAGTGCTACTGCTGCTAACAAGCCTCGTCCGGTAGGCATATCTGCTTTTCGAGTCCAAGTACCATTAGGACCTACCATTGGATTAAACTCTTCTACCACAGTTAGATTATTCCTTCCCCCTACAGCATATATTTTACTATTAAGAGCATCTGCAGATAAACCAAATCGTCCAGTAGGCATAGATGCCTTAGTAGTCCAAGTACCATTGGGTCCCACAGTTGGGTCAAATTCCTCTACTACTATAGGGTTTCAACAATATACATACAAATCATCTCAGGGTAGCCGCAGGCTTTAGCCTGCGTAAATACGCAACCTAAAGGTTGCGACTACCTCAAATTATTGTATACATTTTAATGAAACGCTATACTACATTTAACCCACCATTATCATATCCCCCAATAGCATAAATCTTACCATTAAGTGCAACTGCTGCTAACAAGCTTCGTCCGGTAGGCATATCTGCTTTTCGAGTCCAAGTACCGCTAGGACCTACCGTTGGATCAAACTCCTCGACTACATTTAGACCCCCATTTCCCCCAATAGCATATATCTTACCATTAAGTGCTACTGCTACTAAACCATCTCGTCCGGTAGGCATAGGCGATTTCTGAATCCATGTTCCATTAGGACCAACAGTTGGGTCAAATTCCTCGACTACCTTTGGACCTCCTCCCCCACCAATAGCATATATCTTACCATTAAGTGTGGCTGCTGCTAAACCCCATCGTCCAGTAGGCATCGGTGCTTTAGTCGTCCAGGTACCATTAGTGCCTATAGTTGGATTAAATTCTTCTACTACTTCGAAGCTAATTTCATTTACAATTCCTCCACCAATCGCATAAATTTTGCCATTAAGTGCTACGGATGCTAAATCAGATCTTCCCGTAAACATAGGTTGTTTAGTTTCCCATTCAAGATTAAAGGCAAAAGATTGTATAGCACATGCTAAATAAATAGCAATCCCTATTAATCCTAAAACTTTTTTCATCATTATTTTTCACACTCCTTTTTTAATAATTTAATTTTTCTCTTTTCAAAATAATATATCATAATCATCTAAATTTGTCAATAAAAATTTTTAATTTGTTAATTCTTTTCCTTTTGTCTTTATCTCTAATTCAACCATATATTCACCCTTAACTTTTTCCCATTCAACCTCTCCATCATAAGATACGTAGGACCTCCCATAGTTATAATAATTATCAACAGGAATCCCTAAATGTGCATCTTCTGTTGAAGACAAGGTAAAAGTATTAAATCCATTCTTTAATAAAGAAAGTGGGATTGGACCAATACCTATTTTCCCAAGTAATCCCTCAGCAGAAATTCCACCTGATAGAAAGAATTCTTTACAATGTATTTTAAACCACTCAGTCTCATTAACCTTAACTATTATACTTCCTGTTTTCTTTGCACATAAAATTAGCCAAAGGCAACTCTCTTTTATTGTTGAAATATCCTCATTGATGAAGAATTCTTTTTTTATAACTACAGAAGAATCTCTTAATGAAATAGATTTACCTCCATGCCATTCATCACTACTATCTCTAATAATAAATCCTTTTGGTGTTGTAATATAAGTTCCATAAGGTGGGATTGGTCGAAGTTTTTTTATAATAAATTGAGAGTTTACTAATCCAGTAAAAGTAATCAATAAAATATATGGAAGAACACTCTTCTTATATTCCTTAAACCTAAACTTCTCATAAAAATAATAAATAGTAAACCCTCCCAAAAGTGCCAAAAAAGGAATTACTGGAGGACGATATCGACCAACTACTACAACGGCTACTACTGAAAAACTATAGACAAAGATAAAAAGATAAAGTAGAAGAAATCTTCTGAATTTACCTAATGAGAGGAATAAACCTGCTAATCCTATTATAGCTAATCCTCCGAAAGTGACAACAAAAGGCAATTTTAATAAAGGACAAAAATTCTCTCTATAAATATCATAATTTGTCTGATGAGGAATATCCCAACTACCCCAAAATAATAAGAATTTTTTAACCTGTAAACCTATAAATTTTACAGGTTTTCTTTTTGCAAAATTTAATACATCTGTTAAATAAAGTTCTTTTCCTTCTTCTTTCATCTTTTCTTGAAGTTTGTTTAAATGCGGTTGACAAAAATCAAAAACACCTGTCGCATGCTCATTATTCCCTATCCAGAATTGAAACCCTCCAGCAGTAGTTAGTAATATAAATTTACCTCCATAAACACAATTGCGAATAGTAACAGGTGAGATAGTAATAAAGAATACTAACAAAACAAGTGCATATTTAATTACTATTTCTTTTTTGGGTATCTTGTATGTAATAAACATCCATACCAGAATAAATGGAAGAAATACAATCGTATTAGGCTGAGAAAGAGTAGCCAATCCTAAACATACTGCCCCAAGAATAAGATGTTTTGTTATCCCTTTTTCTTTACCTCTGATGAAGAAAAATAGACAAGCACAACTAAAAAAAGTGGTCAAGGCAGTAGATAAAAGCACCCCTTCGTAAAATATTAAGGTACCACATACAGCACAAAGCAATGCCCCTATCATCCCAACATTTTTATTAAAAACTTGTTTTCCTATCAGATAAGTCAAAAGACAGGTAACAACTCCAAGTGTAAATTGAACTATTCTTGGAAAGATTAAGTTATAACCAGAGGTTAAAGAATAGCATAACGCTAAGAAATAGTAATACAGAGGATTATAACCAAAGGGTGCTTTAGGGAAAGTGCCGTCAAGGATTTCTTTAGCCGCAGTAACATACATATAAGTATCATCACCTTCATGAGGTGTAAAGAAATACGGGTCATTATTCTTTAATTGAAAGAGATACACCACACGAAGGATAATAGCTAATAATAGAATACCTCCAACAATCACATACTCATTCTTAACTAACTTAAAAAGATCCCCTTTATTAGATTGTTTAGCCTGATTAACCTTTTTTACCTTCTTTTTCTTCTTTCCCATTTAGAATTACCTCTTCAGTAATCATACCATAATTTTATCTTAATTGCAAACAAAAATTATCTCCGATTTTTTCTTGACATTTTTCACTATTTATGTTATTCTTTTACAAGTATAAAAACTTGTCTTATGGAACGAAAGATTTCGACCTGTGCAATCGACATTTATTGACAATTTGTAAGAATTTAGGTAAAAT
>JASEHU010000183.1 GCA_030018635.1 bacterium | reverse complement strand
GACTCCTGGATTCTATCATAGATACCCCCAATATCAAATGGAATGACCCAATAGGACCTATTCTTTACTCTCCCGACAGGATGACAAAGAAGGTAATCTGCCCGCGTTTAATGACTAACATGGCATCATCCGACTTAGATGCCTTTTTGACTGTTTTGTTAAAATCAGCCACATTTTCTATCAAATGACGGTTTATTTCCTTAATCACATCACCCGGTCGTAATTGGGCATTAGCGGCTAAACCTCCAGGAAGGACTTCACAGATTAAGACACCTTTTTCCGTTGGAGACAGCCCAAAATGTTTGGCTAGTTGTGGTGTTATCTGTTGGACGGTTATCCCTCGCCAGGTGGAGGTAATTTCTGCCTCTCCTGATTCTTTTCCTTTGGCTTTTTCTCCTTTTTCCTCCATCTGGGCCAACTTAACCTCAAGGGTTTGAATTTCCCCTTCTCTTAACACCTCTAATTTAACTACCTCCCCAATTTTCCTTTTTAATATCTCTTTCTGGAGTTCAAGTGGTGTTGTTACCCCTTTCCCCTCCGCCTTTAAAATAATATCCCCTCTTTTTATACCTGCTTTTTCGGCCGGGCTATCCGACATAACCGTCGAGACCAAAACCCCTTTTTTCGCCTCAGCACCTTTAAATTCCTTAGCTAATTCCGGGGTAATCTCCTGGATATAAACTCCTAACCAGGCCCTTAATACCTTACCATGTTCCATCAAATCGCCAATGATTTTTTGGGCCATATTGATAGGAATAGCAAAACCAATGCCCTGTCCACCGGCCACAATAGCCGTGTTGATGCCAATAATCTCTCCCCGAAGATTGACTAATGGACCGCCACTATTACCCGGATTGATAGAGGCATCTGTCTGGATAAGGTCTTCATATTCGGCCACACCAATCGAGCGTCCTTTGGCACTGACTACCCCCACGGTCATCGTATGGTCCAAACCAAATGGATTGCCGATAGCAATTGCCCAACTACCGATTTTTACCTCATCAGAATCCCCCAGTCTAACTGTGGGTAGATTATCCTTTGCCTCTACCTTTATTAAGGCTAAATCTGTCTTAGGGTCTGCCCCGACTACCTTGCCCTTGAATTTGCGGCCATCAAGCAGGGTAACATTAATTTCATCCGCCCCTTGAATGACATGGTTATTGGTCAGGATATAACCTTTTGAGTCAATAATCACCCCAGAACCTAAACTCTGCTGGGTGTATTCCCTTTCCTGATTAAAACCCTTAAAGAAATTGTCAAAGAAATCATCGAAAAACGGGTCACGAAACTGAAACCCTGGGGAAAATGTTCGTCCCTTTATTTTCTTTTCGACACCCAAATTAACCACCGCCGGTTTGACCTCTTCGGCTACCCTGACAAAGGCATTTTCCAGGTCAACGGCTCCACCTATATTCGTCGGCGTCATAGAACCTTGAGCAAGTAAGATAGGCCTCTGGATAGTGGTGGTTAAATAATGATAGGACACCTTCGCCCCAACAACACTTCCGATTAAAAGGCAGAAGATAATCCCGACTGCATAAATAATTTTTTTCTTCATTTTTTCATTCCTCCTCGTAGAATAATTGCCCCTGGACTGCCGCTATTTCTTTACTCCTATTGGCTAAGACAGTTTTTTGGGCAATCAACTTATAAATATCCACATTATGTTTTGTTTTTGAATAGGCTATTCTTAATGTGTCAAAATAGATCAACCTCCAATTTTCGTTTTCAAAATGTTCCTTGAAGAGAGGTGAGGTCATTTTTCTGTTAAACTGCTCTTCCCTCTCCTCAGGCAAGACCATAAACTTATCGACCTTTCTATCAACATTTGACCCACGCATCAAAGCACCGGTCATACCGGTAGTTGACTCTACCTCAAAAACAACTTTAACCATTCCATCCTTTATCCAGATGAGGTCTATATTTTCAAGGACATCCTGATTTGTGGCATTATCAACCTTTAAATGCGACACGGTTATATATTCATTAAGTGTTTTCCCTGTTGAAATGAGTCCACTGTCTTTTTCGCACTGTTCCCTTTTACCAATCCAGATACCGTATCCCTGGTTTTTCCCTATTACGGCAAGGATGGCTATTATTTCATTATGCTGGTTTATCCTCTGCTGAATCTCTGGTTTTAAAAGCCAGTATCCTCCTCTTATCTGTCTTGCATAGATTTTGAGACTATCCATTATGCTTGTAGAGTCTGATGTAAGGGAATTTGGAAATTCAGTGCTTACGGCATCCCATATTTCCGTAAAGGTTACCCTTCCCATCTGATGTAGTTTTCTATAAACCGTTTGCTCGACCCTTTCTGTTAGCGGAATTTCATTAAGTCTGGGAACGACAGAGGTATCTTTGAACCACCAGAGCTTGCCCTCTGCACCGCCGACCTTTGCAGAAAGAAGAGTGAACTCTTTGTCGAGATGTTTTTTCAACACATCGTTTATATCAAGCCCTGTGTGAAGACTTGTAAAATACCCATATCTTGCAAGGATGGGGTCTATATAGTTTATAATGACTGTATATGGTGTGGGCTCTGCCCGTTCTGCAAGGAGGGCTATGGTTGATTCAACAACAATCTTTTCAAATCTTAACTCATCAATTTCCTCCGATTTTTCAGCAACAACCTTTATAGATGGTTTCCTAAATCTCAGATAAAAATCTCCTTGTGCTGAACCAAAAGGCTGTAGCAATGACTTTGCCGATGGTCTGGCAAGCTCCTGATGATGTATCTTTTTAAATTCAAAACCTGCAAATACACCCGCCCTTATGGTAGCATTACGAACCTTGAAAGTTGGATTATGAAAGGTAACGGTAAGATGATGTTTGGGCTTTATGACCTTGAACATCTCTTGAAAACTAAATGATAAAAGGGAATGGTAAACAGTAAAATCTTTATGCTGTCGTTCATTCCTGACAATTTCATTAGCAACAACATTGTTAAGGTAATCGCCGTTCATTTTTAGCCATGAAACCCACATATACGAAAGCTCGCCGAACTGAATAGAGGCATCATAGGGCGGGTCTGTGAAAATGTAGTCAACTATATTCCCTGGCATCTTCTGCATCAGGTCAAGACAGGAGCCATGATAGATATAGACATCAGCCTTGCCTGATATAACCTGCTCAAATGACGATGCGATTTTAATATCCTTGAAAAGTTTGTTGGATTCCGCCTTCGCTTTTAAAAGTCCTTGATGACCGTTAATGGCACTGTCGTATTTCTTCCAAACGTTTTGTTCCATATAATGGCCTGATGGATACCAATAGCTGTGCTGTGTCCAGGCGGAACTAAATGGTGTAAAGTGACCAGCTTCTGAAATTGGATTCATTCGTGAACATAAGTGAGTCATAGAAGAAAACCCTATTTTCAGGAAATCTCTCAAGTCCCTTTTCGGCTCATCCTCTATTGCCTCCATAAGCCATGCGAGTGCCTGAATATTTCTCTTGGTAAAAAGTTCATCTACAGATTCATATTGCTGTTTTTCTTTAAACGGTCTGCCGTCAGGATAGTAAAGTTTGTTTGTGGGATACCATTCCTTAATCTTCTTTTTCTCTATATCTTCAAGAAGGTCTTTATCATGTTTCTTGAGTCTGCAATCCTTTTCCTGTCTGTCCCCGCAGTGCGGGCAGGATTGATAACGAATCTCCTGGCAGCTATCTCGTTTCCATATTGCACAGTCAAACACTATTTCATTTCCACATTTTCTGCATTCCGTAAGATACAGGCTTTCAATTTTTGCTTTTACCCTTTCCTCCACCCTTTTAAAAGCCTCGTAAAGATGAACTTCATTAACAGGTTTTATGGTAAGTCGTATTATCTCTGTAGCAATGGGATTCAGGTCGCAGACTATTGCCCTTCTTTTATTTTTTAACGCCTCCATTGCCGTAATACCGCTTCCTGCAAATGGGTCAAAGACAATTCCGCCTTGTGAACAATATGCCTTGATAAATTCCCCAACCACATTCCATGTTTTTCTTGACCAGTATTTGTGCCACAGATACATAGATGTATGAGCAAGTGGAGGGATTTGACGCTCAATATCTATCTGCTCGTGTTCACACACAGGCAGGTCGGTAGTTATCTGGCCATCTTCTGTGGTTTTTTCTATCCTTATATCTTTTTTGGTTTTTTTTAGTCTATTCCTTTTCAAGTATCATTACCATCCTTCGCATAACTTCATAAGCAGCAGCAATTCGCGCTACTTTTACATCTCCCAAGCCTTTTATCTTTGCCATTTCATACATCTTTTCTCTCGTAAGAAAACCCTCCGATGAATAATCATCACCGAATAAACGCCGGACATAGCCAGATGTCTTCCACAACTCACTCAAATTTTCTCCGGTAATGCCACTTAACGACTTATACTTTTTCAACAGTTTATTGGCTATATCTACAGGGGAGTCGTCTTTATATCCACTACCTATTAAAATAGCAAGAAGCTCTGCATCAGACAATTCAGGTAATTCAAGCGTAATCTTTCTTATAGCCCGAAAGTTCCATCCGTTTTCTTTTATTATCCTTTTCATAATCTCATAAACAGCCATAATTCTCTTAATCTTTTTGTCTTTCAATCCTTGAAACCCTAAAAAGTCAGCAGGCTTTTTCCCAAATAATCCGTAAAAGCCAAAAAATTTATCAAAGAAGTTTCTGGCTATCTTCTGGGCAGTCATACCCTTACATCCTGTTCCAATAAGGATTGTAAGAAGCTCATCCTCAGTTAGTGTCTCTGCTCCCAATTCAATCAACTTACCACCAGGATGAGTCCATGTTGAATTAGATTGTTCCATAAAAATCCTCTAATTTAAAGAAGATACCTCTATTGGAAGCCTCTTCCTGGAGGGTATTCCCCGAACAAGTTCGGGACTCCGTTCCACACGCTACTGGATGCCTCAACTTGTTGAGGGTATCCCACGAATAAGTTCGACCTGTGCAATCAAAAAAATCAAACTGCCAACTTCAACTCCAAGTTATTTT
>JASEHU010000182.1 GCA_030018635.1 bacterium | reverse complement strand
GAAAATAACTTGGAGTTGAAGTTGGCAGTTTGATTTTTTTGATTGCACAGGTCGCATTATTTTCTATATTGAAGATGATTGGATTACGGTCACAATTATTGGGACACGAGAAGGAATTTATAAACGAGCCAAACGAAGGAAGAAATAACCACTTAGTACCTATCCGAAAGTGGTTTAAAACCACAAAGTTGGAAGTCCGAACAGGTTTGAAACCTGAAACTTGTTCGGGCAAACTTGTTTGGCTGCATTTTTCCTCAATAAGTTGAGGTATCTGTTGAGACATCCGTCGATTTTTCGGATAGGCACTTAGAACTTAAGCGGGTGAAATTTATAAACCCAAAAATTAAAAGGAGGTGTTTTAAAATGATAGAGTTTGGGTCAGGATTGTTGATATTGGGGGTGGTGTTGTTAATCAGCGGGATTAAGATTTTGCGGGAGTATGAGCGGGCAGTAGTGTTTAGATTAGGAAGGTTAGTTAATGCGAGGGGACCGGGGGTTATCTATGTTATTCCCGGGTTTGAACAATGGAATAAAATGGACTTGAGAACTATCACTATGGATATTCCACCACAGGAGGTAATTACAAAGGATAATGTTACTATCCGGGTAAATGCGGTTTGCTATTTCCGGGTAGTTAATCCTTCAGAGGCGGTAACTAAAATTACTAATTATACCTATGCCACCTCTCAGATTGCCCAAACAACCCTAAGAAGTGTTCTTGGACAATCGGAATTGGATGAGTTATTAGCCCAGCGAGAAAAGATAAATCAGGAGTTACAACGAATAATCGATTCTCAAACAGAACCCTGGGGAGTAAAGGTAAGTGTGGTTGAGGTAAAGGATGTTGAATTACCAGAGACAATGAAGCGGGCAATGGCAAAACAGGCAGAGGCAGAACGGGAAAAACGGGCTAAGATTATCCATGCAGAAGGTGAACTACAGGCATCGGAAAAATTATCTCAGGCGGCGGCAGTAATAGGTAAAGTGCCAACGGCTATCCAACTGAGATATTTACAAACCTTAACCGAAATAGGCACTGAAAAAAATACGACGGTCGTCTTCCCCATACCAATAGATTTTATTCAACCTTTATTGAAATTAACAGAAAGGAAGGAAGGCTGAAGGTAGGAAGGCTGAAGGTAGGAAGGCTGAAGGTAGGAAGGGAAGAAGGGGATTTCCCTTCCTACTTTCTTCTCTTTCACTTCTCTCCTTCCTTCTTTGCTTCCTTGCTTCCTCCCTTCCTACATAAGATAAATGATTTCCTTTGAAGATGCAAAACAAAAAATATTAGAAGGTATTGTGCCGATTAAAGAAACTGAGGAAATTAAAGTCATATCCTCATTAAACCACATTTTAGCCTCGGATATAATCGCCTCTTTTGACATCCCACCACATAATAACTCAGCTATGGATGGCTATGCCCTCCGCTATGAAGATATTAGCCAAACAGAGGAAGTTAGACTAAAGGTAATTGGGGAATTACCTGCGGGTAAATCCTTTGATAGGAAAATTAAGACTGGAGAAGCCTTAAGAATTATGACTGGTGCACCTATGCCCAAAGGGGCAGATACAGTGGTTATTCAAGAGGTAACATTGTCAGATGGTGATTGGGTCAGTATTCCACCCCTGGCGGCTAAATTCGGCGCTAATGTTCGACTGCAAGGGGAAGATATTAAAAAAGGTGAACTAATCCTTCAAAGAGGCACACGAATTAGACCTCAGGAAATGGGGATGTTAGCCTCTATGGGGTATGGAATGGTAAATGTTTATCGCCAATTAAAAGTGGCCATTATCTCTACCGGCGATGAACTTATATCTATTGGAGAAAAACGGGCACCAGGGAAGATATACGATAGTAATCGCTATTGCCTCACTGGGTTATTAACCTCCCTCGGTGTGGAGATAATCGATTTGGGTATTGTCAAAGATGCTCGGGATTTGATAGAGGCAAAATTCAAAGAGGCATCTGAACGAACAGATGTGGTTATTACCTCAGGTGGTGTATCTGTAGGTAAATATGATTTAGTCAGGGAAGTGGTAGATTCCCTGGGCAAGGTAGAATTCTGGCAAGTGAAGATAAAACCAGGCAAACCGCTTTCGTTCGGTAAAATTGGTAATTGTTATTTCTTTGGCTTACCGGGTAATCCGGTTTCTGTCATAGTTAGTTTTATCAAATTTGTCCGCTGTGGCCTTTTGAAAATGGCAGGTTGTAAAGAATATGATAAATCTACGCTGTTTAAAGCAAGGGCTAACTTCCAGATGAGTAGGAAACAAATGCGATTAGAATGGCTTAGAGGCATACTTTCTTATGGAGAAGATGGGTGGGTAGTTACCACTACAGGGCCACAAGGTTCCGGTATACTTCGCTCAATGATTTCAGCTAATTGCTTGATTCAGATTTTACCCGAGCAAATGGAAGTTGTAAAAGGTGATGAGGTATGGGTAGAACCGTTAGAATGGGGTTGAATTCAATACTGTTCGGAATGAATTTTGGTAACACCTTAGCCATCTGGTAATCGGTAATCGGTGATCGGTAAGAACCAATTGACGCGTTCTCTTCACCGATGACCTGATTACCGATAACCGATCACCTGATTTCTATTGCACTTCATTTGGGTAAATAGTTACAATAGGTTAAGCAACAATCATTCCGAACACTATTGGGGCAAAGTCCGCCTTACAGGAGTTGGAATAATGATGGATAAAGATAAATTACAGTTACTTGAAGATAATTACCATCGTCGGATTGATTACCTGCGGATTTCTATTACCGATATGTGTAATTTACGCTGTATCTACTGCCAGCCAATACTAACGACCGGTTGGAAAAGCCATCAGGAAATATTAAGGTATGAAGAGATCATTCGTCTGGCTTCTTTGATGGTCAACATAGGAATTAAACGAATACGGGTTACTGGTGGTGAACCTCTAATTAAAAATGGGGTAATCCATCTGATTGAGGAACTGGCTAGAGTTGAATTGCTGGAAGAACTATCTTTGACCACTAATGCTACTAAGTTAGCCCAATTTGCCTGGCCTCTGAAACAGGCCGGGGTGAATAGAGTCAATATCAGCCTGGATTCTTTAAATAAAGAGAAGTATGCCCAGATTACCGGTGGAGGCAACTTGAACAATGTGCTAACAGGTATTGAAGAGGCATTAAGGGTTGGGTTAGACCCGCTGAAGATAAATGTGGTGGTGATGAAAGGTATCAATGATGATGAGCTGGAGGACTTTGTTAGACTGACTGTAGATAAACCCTTACAGGTAAGATTTATTGAATTTATGCCTATTGGGAATCTGGGGATTTCCTGGGTAGAGCGATATTTACCCAGTTTTCTCCTAAAAGAAAGGCTGGCCAACTATTTTGGGCTTATTCCTACTAATAGTCTGTCCGGCAATGGCCCGGCAGAATATTACCGGATAAACGGGGCTATGGGGAGAATTGGTTTTATTTCCCCGATTAGCAATTATTTTTGTTCAAGGTGTAACCGGCTCAGGCTTACCCCGGATGGCCATCTACGGCTCTGCCTGGGAATGGAAAGTGAGTTGGACTTGAAAGAGCCTTTGCGGCAGGGGGCATCGGATGATGAGTTGAAAGAACTCGTTATGCAGGCACTTAGGACTAAACCCACGGGCCATCAGTTTCACCTGAAACAGCCTAATGGCCGCCAGATGGCTGCTATTGGAGGATGATAAAAAATGCAAAATGGGAAATGCAAATTGCAAAATAGCAAATTGGGTCAGGTAGTTTCAGTCAATATCAGCAAAAATAAAGGAGAGCGAAAGAAGCCTGTTAGTCAAGCTTGGGAAGTGATAAAAGGCTGTGGACTCAAAGCCGATGGGCATGCTAATATTAGCCCTGCTATTCAAAATGAGGTGTCCCATCGACAGGTAAGCCTTTTAGCCAGAGAGTCTATTGAGAAGATGCAAAAGATGGGGCTGGAAGTAATGCCGGGAGATTTTGCCGAAAATATCACTACCTCAGGAATTGACTTGCTCTCGCTAACGATAGGAACACAGGTCAAAATAGGCACTGAGGTGCTTTTAAGTATAAGCCAGATTGGCAAGGTTTGCCATAATAGATGCGATATTTACTATCAGGCGGGGGATTGTGTGATGCCCAGAGAAGGAATTTTTGCACAGGTGATAAAAGGGGGAAGGATTGAGGCTGGAGATAAGATTATTCTGTAAGGGGTAAAGAGAGATAATTTAATAGTACAGAAATTTGCTCTATCTCTTTTTTCGTAAAGTAACCGCTCAGTGAACGGTGGGAAGATGTAATACCCTAGTTATCAGAGAGATTAGGTGGAGATTAGGTAGAGATAGAATTGAGATTTATTGTTTTCTTTACCAATCTCCACTTAATCTCCACCTAATCTCCACTTACTTTCCCACCGTTCACTGAGCAGTTACTTCTTTCTCGTAATTTCCATTGACATTTTTAAGATAGGGTGGTATAATCCAATCTTATGAACATCTTGATTGTAGATGGCTATAATATTATTAATCAATGGACAGGTTTAAAGAAGGAATTGCAAAAGACAGGCTTGCCTGGTAACGGATTTGAGTATGCCCGGAATGAGTTGATTGAAATTATGGCAGAATATCGGGCATTTACCGGTGATAAGGTCGTTATCGTCTTTGATGGATACCGAACTGACAAGTCTCAAATAACTAAAAGCAATGAATTGGGGATTGAGGTAATATTTTCTAAACGCCATCAAACCGCTGATTCTGTAATTGAAAGATTAGCCTATAAAGAAAGGGGAGAAGGGAAAACCATTTTGGTTGCCACTAAAGATACTGCCCTGGAAAGAATCATCATTGGCTTAAATTGTTTTATCATCTCACCACAAAAATTAAAGGATATGGTCAAACGGGTAAAAGCAGATATAAAGGAGCTGTCTTACCTAACACGGAGCACGCATGACAGATTGTGTGAAAACTCTCAATCCATCTTTCATTGATATGATGATGGCAAGATG
>JASEHU010000181.1 GCA_030018635.1 bacterium | reverse complement strand
TAACCTTCAATGCCATTTTTGTCCCCAATTACAGGGACAAAAAAGTTAAATGTCAACTCATTTTTTTCTTGACATATTACCACAGGACTTTGAATTACCTTTCCATACATCGTTCAAGATACAATTTCAGTCAAATAAGAACCGTTATTACAGATATACTAAATCTAAACGCTATATTTAGTATAACATAGTCTTCTAAATATTGCAAGGAATTTTTGTGTGTTGTTGACTATAGGATTTTTTATGAGCCCTGATATGCCTCTGCATTCTTAATCTGCCATGATATTCGCCATAACATTTTATCGTTCTTTCAAGGTGTTCGTTAAACAACATAATCTGTTCATTTTCTATAAATGAAATCATCTCTTCTCCTTTTAATGCCTGGTTAATTTCACGGAAAATCCATGGATGACCAATTGCCCCGCGAGCAACCATTATCCCGTCACATCCTGTTAAGTGAAACATTCTTACGGCATCGGAAGCACTGAAAATACCACCGTTACCAATAACAGGTATTTTAACGATTTTTTTTATCTCTTTAATTATATCCCAGTCTGCCGTGCCTTCGTATTTTTGTGCACCTGTCCTGCCATGAATTGTGATTGCATCAACACCTGCACCTTCCAGTTTTTTTGCAAAATCAATTGCGTTTATACTTTTTACATCAAATCCCTTCCGTATTTTGGCTGTTACAGGTTTGTTTGTTACTTTTTTTGCTTCTCTGATGATATCTACCGCTAATTTAGGGTTTTTCATAAGTGCTACACCCTCACCCCTTCTGACAATTTTTTTGGTTGGGCAACCCATATTTATATCTATCAGACAGATGTCACTATTTTCGTTTAGTTTTTCACACGCCCTGGCTATTATTTCCGGTTCACTTCCGTATAATTGAATGGCAACGGGTTTTTCTTCAGGAAGTATTTCGAGCATCCGGGCAGTCCTTTTGTTTTTATGGAACATGCCTCTGGCGGTAATCATTTCAGTATAAGTAAGCCCACAACCCGCTTTTTTACAGATGATTCTAAAGGTTATATCTGTTACACCGGCCATTGGTGCTAAAAAAATATTGTTTTCTAATTTAAGATTACCAATTTGCATCATAGATTTTTTAATTTAAGGGTTCAGGGGTAAGAAAGAAGAAATTCTTTATCCTTCCCTTGCCCCCTTGAACCCTCAACCCCTTTTTATAATTCAACTTTTTGCCATCCTGATTTGTTTAAGTATATTTGCCATACGCAGATTTCTGATTAAAAAATAGTCGTAGAACCAAAACCTTTTGTCCCTCTTCTTGATTCAGCTAATTCTTCTACTTCTCTGAATTCTGCATGGATAATAGGTGATATAACGATCTGTGCAATTTTCTGTCCCTTTTTGATTTGATAAATTTCTGAACTTAGGTTTATTAATATAACTTTAATTTCTCCACGGTAAGTAGAATCAATAGTCCCGGGGGCATTTAAAATAGTTATACCACTATCAAGTGCTAATCCACTCTTTGGCCTGATTTGTCCCTCGAAACCATCAGGAATTTCAACACAAAGACCCGTAGAAATTGCCTTTCTTTCAAATGGCTGTAATACATAATTTTCTATAGCGTATAAATCCGCTCCTGAATCACCTCTATTCGCATATTTGGGGATTTGGGCAAAAGAACAAAGCCGTTTGATTTTTATCAGGCAATTTGATAGAACTTCCGCATATTGTATGGGTTGGGTCATTTCCATATCCCTCCTTCTTGCAGTTTTATTATATCAGACTCCAGTCAAACAGTCAATATAAAAATCTAAAACTGTCATTTAAGAATATTTTTGTTGACATAGGATAAATTTTGTGGTAAAATATCCCCAGAATGGGTAAAAGCGCCTAGGTGAACTATTACGGAGATGTTAATATTATGAATAATATAAGTAAAGGCAAAAGTCCTTTTTATCCTGGACAGCCTGTTCCTGTAGATTTTTTTACAGGAAGAATAGATGAAATAAAGCGAATAGCAAGAGCAATAGGACAGGTTGAATCAGGTAAACCTCTTTCAGTTTTTCTTACAGGTGAATATGGTATCGGAAAAAGTTCTCTTGCAGGATTTATGCGTTACTACTCTGAAAAGAATAATCATCTAATAGGTATACATGTTCTTCTTGGAGGAGCAAATACAATAGATGAATTAGCCACTAAAACTGTTGAAGCAGTAATTAACTCGCAAATCTATGAACCAACTATTACCACAAAGATTCGAAATGCTTTGTCTAAATATATTGGTGAGCAAGAATTTCTGGGATTCAAAATCAATTTTGAGGCATTAAAGGCAGATGCACCTAATCTTTCACATGGATATTTACCTTTTCTTCGCGACTTGTTTAGTCGTCTCAGGGAAAATGGTATTAAAGGTATAATGTTAATATTGGATGAAATAAATGGAATTACAGGAAACCCCCAATTTGCCCATTTCATAAAATCATTAGTAGATGAAAATGCTCTTCAAAAAGAACCATTGCCTTTGATGTTAATGTTATGTGGTGTAGAAGAACGAAGGAGGGAAATGATTCAACATCATCAACCTATAGAAAGAATTTTTGATATTGTTGAAATTAAACCAATGGATAGTAATGAGATGCGAGATTTTTTCAATAAATCTTTCGGCTCCGTGTCAATGCAAGTTCAAGATACATCTATGAATTTACTATGCTATTATTCTGCAGGATTTCCTAAAATTATGCACCTAATAGGTGATACTGTTTTCTGGGTGGACAGAGATGGAATTGTTGATGAAAATGATGCAGTTAACAGTATTCTTATTTCAGCTGAAGAAATTGGAAAAAAGTTTGTTGACCAGCAAGTCTATAACGCACTAAAAAGTAAAGATTATCATTCAATTCTGGAAAAATTAGGAAAAGAAAAATTTGATTTATCTTTTAATGTGAAAAATGTAGAAAAAGGGCTTTCTGATACAGAAAAGAAGAAATTCAACAATTTCTTACAAAGAATGAAGAGATTAAATGTACTAAAATCAGGAGACAAACGAGGGGAATATATTTTTAATAGCCTTTTGGTCCGTCTTTACATATTTATGAATTCTGTTAAGAAAAAATCTGCGTTGTCGAAACTTTTGACATTACCCTGAGACAAGTAAGGGGGAAAAGGATGAGGTATAAATTAGTATTAATAAATTTGTTGTTTGTTTTAATCGTAACCAATTGTTGGGCAAAGGCATCTTCTGGAACTGCCGGTGCGCCATTTTTAAAGATAGGCGCGGGGGCTAAAGCCGTAGCTATGGGTGAGGCTTTCTCGGCCTTAGCCGATGATATTACGGCGATATACTGGAATCCAGCAGGTCTTATTCAACTTACCAAGCCTGAAATATCCATGATGTACAATGATTGGTTTGAAGGTGTAGGGCATGGATTTTTAGGCTTTGGGGTCCCTACCTCAAGGAAAAAGGCAATTGGTTTTAGTATTATCTATTTAGATGTAGGTAATATTCCCGGGTATGCAGATGGTTCACAAACTGTAAGTATCGGTAATTTTTCAGCTCGGGATACTGCCTTTGCCTTTACCTATGCCTCAGCCATAACCGAATTTCTATCATTTGGAATGACTATCAAAGGTATTGTCCAGAAAATAGAGAATGAGGAGGCATCTTCATTTGCGATTGATTTAGGACAATTGTATCAATCTCCGATTGATGGTTTAACTTTATCTACGGTACTCCAAAATGTAGGTCCCAGGATAAAATTCTCCACAGAAGGGGATAAATTACCATTAACACTTAAATTGGGTAGTGCCTATCGATTTGGGGTTCAACCGTTGACTATCACCTGCGATTTAACCAAACCAATAGACAATGACTGGAAAATGAATCTTGGCATGGAATTATGGTTTAAAGAGATGATTGCCCTGCGAGGTGGGTTTAATTCACAGGTATTTAAGGACTTAGGCACCGGAATTAGCGGTGGTTTTGGCTTCACGATTAAACACTACCAGCTCGACTATGCCGTTGCTCCTTATGATGAATTAGGTAACACCCATCGACTTTCTATTACCTTCAGGTTTGATGCAAAATAAAGGCCGATGAGGAATGAGTGGGGGTATAAACAGGTTTCTTTTATACCCCCACAATTACAATCTTAGCTTCATCTGCCTTTTTTATCATTTTATCTTTGTCGGCGATGATTACCTTTCCTGATTCAATGGCCAAAACCCCTGCCTTTGCTTTAACCAATGATTTAATTGTCAAAGAACCTACGGTAGGAATGTCAAATCGCACATCATGTCCAATTTTAGAGGTTTTAGCCACAACCAACCCTTCTTTACCTAATCTCCCGGCTCTCAAAATTGTCTCATCAGTACCTTCCTGAGCCTCGACGGCCAAAACAGTTCTATCCTTTACTACCACTGCCTGCCCAATATTTAAGCGGGCAATCTTTTTAGCCATCATCATCCCATATTCGATATCAAGCCATTGCCCTTTATCCGGTTGCTTTTTAGTCAGGACACCCTTTGTGGCTAATAAATCCGACAGGTAAAGGGTTTGGTCTAACACCTCAATTCCTGCATTCCTCAATTCCTCCACAATTGCCTTCATAATCGCATTATCATCTCTATCCTTTAATCTGGCTAATATTGCCCTGGCCCTTGAATCTAACCTTGCTGGGTCAAAGATTATCTCTTTGCCTACCTTGCCAATCATAAAAAGATGTTGGATTCCTTCTAAAATAAGGGTATCCATTATTGTCTGAACCTGTCCCAGGTCAAAGACATAGAATCTATTTGCTATTGATTGTAACCCTTTCTGGGCATCCTTAATCAGGCTGATAATGATAATCTCAAGTTTTTCCTTCTTTATTTGCCTTGCCAAAATCAGCGGCAATTCACCCCTACCGACAATAAGTCCAATCTTCATGGTAGGATAGCCATCCTGGCTGTCAATCGGTTTATTGGAAATCAATTTCATCACCACCTTTTACATTTTCTCTATAGCACTTATTAACCAAAAGTTCTCATCTTTTTAAAGTAAACTGCTGATAAAG
>JASEHU010000180.1 GCA_030018635.1 bacterium | reverse complement strand
AAAAACTCATTCATACTATGCAGTAGGTTCAATTCACAATTCAAGATGTGACCCCCTAATTTGCTAATTTGACTCCGTGAATTGCTGTATTTAGTTATTTTAAATATTCGATGATTTTTGCGACTATTTCTTCAACGGTCAGATTTGAGGTATCGATGATATAATCTGCGGCTCTGGTATAGTAAGGGGTGCGGAAAGAGAGCAGTTCTTTTATCTTTCCGAGTGGGTCAGGGCAGTTTAATAGTGGTCGGTGGCCGGCATTCTTAGTTCGTTCATAAACCTTTTCAGGACTTACCTTCAGCCAGATTAATACCCCTGCCTGGTGTAGATTTTCTGTATTCCTCTCCCGTAATATCACCCCTCCACCGGTAGAAATCACCGTATTGGTAAGAATTTTGCCTGCCTTTTCCACTATCTTTTTTTCTAATTCTCTAAAATAAGCCTCTCCGTTCTTATCAAATATCTCATTTATCGTCATTTCTGCCTCTTTTTCAATCCAATCATCTAAATCAATAAAATCTTTCTGTAATTTTGCGGCTAGGAGTTTACCTACCGCTGTTTTCCCGCTGCCCATAAAACCTAATAAAATGATATTATTCATTAAAATTACTCCCAGCGATTACCTAAATAACCCAATGGTTTTCTATTACTTAGCCATTGTTTTAATTCCTCTTTCACTATGGGATAAAAGGTTAATTCATCCAGTGAATCTATAGGAACGAATTCTACACACTGAAGGATTTCCTCATCACCAACCTTTAGGTTGCCCTCGAGCATTTCCCCTTCAAAAAAGATATTGATAATATGCCTGTTATTTGAGATGGCATCGCTGATAAATAATAAATTACCCACCTTAACCTTAATATTTGCCTCTTCTAACATCTCTCGCTGGATTGTTTCTATGAGTGTCTCGCCAAAATCTACCCTGCCACCAGGTAAAAGCCAATATTTTCTACCTTCCTTTTTATGCTGGACCAATAGGATTTTATCCTCTTTAAGAATGACTATCGCCACCCTGACATCGGGCTTTTCCATCCTTTCCTCCTGGGAAAATATAATAGGACATATAAGACTTATAAGTCCTATTATACTTTTCTTCAGACCAAAAGTCAAGATTTTTATTGACAAGAACTATTTTTTGAAGTAAAATATAGACTACCATTTAAGGATGAAGAATGAGAATCATTGCAGGTAGCGTCAAAGGTAGAAAGGTTAAAACCGCAAACAGATTTGCCACAAGACCAACACTCAGCCGGGTAAAGGCATCTTTATTTGATATGTTAGGCGATAAGGTTCAAGGGGTTTGTTGGCTTGACCTTTATTCAGGAACAGGAAATATTGGATTAGAGGCATTGAGTCGTGGAGCAAAACGGGTAGTTTTTGTAGAAAATAATCTAACTCAGGTAAAGATTATCAAACAAAATATCGCCTCTTTAAATTTTTCGGAAGAAAATACATTTGTGTATAAAAAAGATGTTCTGAAGACGATAGAAAATTTAAAGGAAGAGTTCGATATTGTTTATTTAGCGCCGCCTTTTTTAAAGGCTATGTGTTCACCTACTATTTTTGCCTTAGCCAAAAATAAAATTGTCAAACCAAATGGACTCATAGGTGTAGAACATCACAAGAAAGAATTTTTACCAGAAACAGTAGAAACTCTAAGATTAATAAGACAAAAACGCTATGGGGATATTATGATTTCGTTTTATTCCGTGTAAAAGATAAGGTTGAGTAATTAAAAATTATGAATTAAAAATTGAATGTGAAATTAGAAATTAGGGAGAGAGATTGAGGCGGGTCTACGAGTTAAGTGAAGACCTAATTTCTAATTTCCAATTTCTAATTTCCAAAAGGAATCATAGCAAAAACGATAGAATGAACCGTCCCTAATTTTTAATTATACGAGAGGATAGTATCATGAATAAAAAGGTTTTAAAAGATATAAACTCTGAAATAGTAGAATTGCTTGCCAAAGGCGAGGAAAGAGGATATATTACCTATGATGAAATAAATGAAATATTTACGGAAGATGCGGCCTGGTCTCCTCATTTAGAAGATTTCTTTGCTAAGACAGAAGAAAAAAATATCGAAATCCATGATAATGGGAAAATGGCTGAGATGATTACAGATGAGAAGATGAAGTTCAAAAAACCTAATGACCCCATTCATGTCTATTTAAAAGAAATTAACCAGATACCTCTTTTAACCACTATTGAAGAAAAAAGATTTGCCAGACAAATAGAGATAGACCTTTTAAGAATAAGGGAAATTGAGCTGAAAACCGGCTTATCTCAAAGAAGATTAAAACAGTTCAATGAGAAGTGGAAATTAAAAGAGATTAAAAAGAAAGACCTGCCGTTATCTTTAAAAAAATTACCTAAAAAAGAGATAGATAAACTTCTTCAGACCATAGAAATCCTGGAGAATAAAATTGATGATGTCAAACGCAAGTTTATTGAATCTAACCTTCGTCTGGTAGTAAATGTAGCCAAAAGGTATGGAAATAAGAAATTAAGTTTTCTGGATTTGATTAATGAAGGGAATTTAGGACTAATTTGTGCCGTAAGTAAATATAATTATAAAGAAGGATTTAGGTTTTCGACTTACGCTATCTGGTGGATAAAACAGGCTATTACAAGGGCAATTGCAGAACAAAGCAGGGTTATTAGAGTCCCGGTTTATATGATGGAAACAGTTAATCGATGTATAAAGACAATAAATACTTTATCACAACAATTATCCCGGGAACCAACATTAGAGGAAATAGCTCTAAGGATGAAGATGTCTGTGGCTAAGGTAATTGAACTTATTAATATTGCCCAGGAACCAATATCCTTAGAAACGCCGGTAGGTATTAACGGAGAAAGCGAGCTGGGTGATTTAATTGAAGATAAAGCGGCCTTACCTCAATCAAAGGCAATATTCTTTAGTATGTTACAAGAGCAAATACGAGAAATTGTAGATACCCTGCCCGAAAAGGAAAGACTAACCTTAAAATTACGCTTTGGATTAGATGGCTTAGAACCACATACCTTAGATGAAGTAGGCAAGGTATTAGGGGTATCCCGGGAAAGGGTTAGACAGATGGAAAAAAACATACTTAATAAACTTCGCAAAATGAAGATTACTAAACAATTACATGATTTTTTAGTAGATGAATAGGGAATTATTAATTGATAATTGGGGATGGTTCACTCTTGTTTGAAAGCTTGCGGTTAAAAAATGGAAAATAGAAATTGGAAATTAGAAATTAGGAAGAAATTCGAAATCATATCTTCTCTCTTGCCAATTTCAAATTTCTAATTTCAAATTTTCATTTCTAATTTCCAAAAGAAATCACAGAAAAAATGATGAAAATGAACCGTCCCGATAATTCTATTTACTTACACCAAACCCTTACCAGTGGTAGTCATATTCAAGGTACTATATTTCACACCCTTGGTTGATTTCATTTGATAAGCCAGTTTTTCAACCTCTTTGGGTTTCCCTTTTACCACCACTACCTCCAGACAATTATCATGGTCGAGATGAATATGTTGAGTTGAAATGATCAGATGATGAAAATCATGTTGAATATCGGTGAGCACATTGACGAGTTCTCTTTGATGATGGTTATAGACCAGTGTAATCACACCGGCAACATCTTCTCCTTTTATCCATTCCTCTTTAACCAAGTTTTCCCGAATCAAATCACGAATAGCCTCTGAACGATTAGAGTAGTTCTGTGAATGAATAAGTTTGTCAAACCATTCCAGAAGTTTTTTATCAAGTGAGACCCCAAATCGAACTAACTCAGTCATTGAATACCTCCTCGTATAATTATAAATTATGAATTATAAATTATAAGATTAAGAATTTATTGTCTTCTTTTTCCTTCATTCATAATTCATAATTCATAATTTTTAATTACTCAACCTCCTTCCCCCTTATTTTTTATAATTTCAAGTTTGGATCAGCATTTAATGAAAGTGGAGCAAATTCTTCCCGCTGATATTGAACATATCCTAATCCGGCAATCATTGCCGCATTATCGGTACATAACTTAATAGAAGGATAATAGACCATCATCCCTTCTTTTTGTGCTTCATCAGACAATCTTTGTTTAAGACGGGTATTAGCCGCTACACCGCCGCACAAGATGATATTCTTTAGTTGATTATCTTTTGCCGCTTTAACTGTTTTATTAATTAGAACATCCACTATTGCTTCCTGAAAACTGGCAACAATATCTTCCTGGGTCAAGCTTTGCATATTATCCTGGGTTAAACCCCGTAAAAAATATATCAATGATGTTTTTAATCCGCTCAGGCTGAAGTCAAATGCCCTTTTTCGCCATAATGCTCGTGGGAATTTAATTGCCTGCGAGTTTCCTTCTTTTGCCAGAACATCAATTATTGGCCCTCCGGGATAGCCTAAGTTAAGCAATTTAGCCGCTTTATCAAATGCCTCACCAACAGCATCGTCTATAGTTCTACCTAATAACTTATAGTTTCCCCACTCATTTACCTGAACTAATTCCGTATGTCCACCAGAAACAATTAAGGCTATTGCCGGCAGGCAAAGAGGTAGCACCTCTGGCAGTTGTGGATAGTCCAAGTATGTGGCATAGATATGTCCTTCTAAGTGATTTATACCTATCAAAGGGATATTTCTGGAATAAGCAAGCCCTTTGGCAAAAGATAGTCCTATGAGTAAACAACCAACTAATCCAGGCCCATAAGTTACCGCACAAGCAGAAATATCAGCTAAATTCACCTTTGAAACAGATAATGCCTCTTCTACAACCAAATTAATGGACTCAATGTGTTTTCTTGAGGCAAGCTCCGGCACTACACCCCCAAATCTGCGATGAACATCTATCTGCGAAGCAATAATATTAGACAAAATATTTTGTCCATCTTCAACAACAGATGCCGCAGTTTCATCACATGAAGTCTCAATACCTAAAATTAACATCGAAGCATACCTCATTTTAAAATATAGCGACCTGTGCAATCAAAAAAATCAAACTGCCAACTTCAACTCCAAGTTATTTTCT
>JASEHU010000017.1 GCA_030018635.1 bacterium | reverse complement strand
GAACTTACCCGAGCGAACCTTAAGATTTGCCAGAGGAATAATTGGCCTGATGACATCTCAAGATGTCACCGCTGCCTGGCTGCTATCTGTCGGATAAATGGCAGCCATCAAGAAGCCGCTGACCACATCCAAAAAGCCCTTGAGCTTGCCCGCAAGGTTGGCATGCCAGAACTCGAAATCGAGGCATTGCTTGAGTCTGGCCGTCTGCATCTGGATACAGGCAGGCACCAGGAGGCTGTGCAGGCTGGCAGGACAGTGCTTGGGCTGTGTGAGCGGACAGGATTCAGGCTTTACGAGCCTGAGGCAGAGCTAATCTTAGCCAGGGCATACCTGGGATTAAGAGAAATCTCTCGCAAAGACACAGAGACGCAAAGAGAGAAAGATGATAAATCCTTAGCGCCTTTGCGGCTTGGCGAGAGGATAAAAACCTTTGCCCAATCCGCCTACGAAAAAGCCGACCAAATGAACTACCACTGGCCCAAAACCGAGGCCTCACATCTGCTGAAATGCAAGAAAAATGTATTGACTTATGCCGTTGAATGTGGTATCTTAAAGTTGTATGATTAATTTAAGTTGGGTAAAGGAAAGGCTGATTGTTTTTCTTCTGATTCTTTTAATATTTCTCCCTTCTACCTTTCTATCAGGAGGATATACATTCGATTCTCTGTGTTTAATTGAGAGTTTAGTCCTGCTTGCCGGATTAATCTGGTCATTGGGAAGGATAAAGCTCGTCAAATCTTCGCTTACCCTACCTGTTTTATTCTACATAACAACCTGCCTTTTATCCATAATTAATTCGTATTATTTAAGGGGAAGTTGGGAGGAAATAATTAAATTAGCCTGTGGTCTAATCTTCTTTCTCATGGCCGGGAATTATCTCTCCGGCCGACTAAAATTACTTGTATACACATTTATATTGACTACCCTGATAGTTATTTCTTTTAGTTTAACCCAGTTTTTTATGCATCTGCCTCAATCTTTAGCCTCCCGGTTATATTACCCATTAGGAAATCCTAATATTTTGGGTGGATTTTTAGCCATAACTATTCCGTTAATGCTCAGAATTCTTTTTGTAAGGACAGTAAGGTTTAGATTTTTATTAGGGATTCTACTATTATTTTCTATGGTTACCTTATGGTTGACTTATTCAAAAGGGGCAGGGTTAGGGATAATTATAGCTATCTTGTTTTTATCCTCCATAAACTTATTTTCTATAAAGCGAGGCAAGGTATCTGTTTGGATTATGTGTTTATTTGTCTTATTTATCATTTATATTACTGCCGGGATATGGGAACATTCCTTCTCTGAAAGGGTCTATATCTGGAAACATTCATGGGAGATGTTTTTGGCCCATCCTATTTTAGGGACTGGATTAGGAACATATCCAAATGTCTATTTTGATTATAAAGGAAATACCCTTTGGCATTTCCACGCGCATAATATTTTTCTTCAGTATGGCTGTGAAATGGGCATAATTGGTCTATTGAGTTTTACCTGGCTAATAATTGCCCTATTTAAAATCCATTTTAAAAACACCGCAGATAATTATGAAAGGGCAGTCAGAGAAGGTTTATTAGCCAGTATGGTTGCCTTTTTAACCCAGGCCCAGGTAGATTATTTACTCTGGATACCTGTCTTCTATTTCTATTTCTGGCTAATACTCGGTGTCCTGAGTTGTAAGAAGATAGAAGGTGAATATAATCTTAATTTTTCCCGGCCGATACCCCTAATAATAATCTTATTCTGGGTTTTTTGTGTCTTGAAGCCCTGGTTAGGGTATATTTCTTTTAATCAAGGGGTAGATTTGGTGGATAAAGGGAAGTGGACAGAGGCAAAGGTAAAGTTTGAGTCCGCCGTCTTGCTTGATTTCTATCATTCTGTTTATCATACCCATCTGGGCACAGTTTATACCAGAATTCAACCGCCAGACATCGAAAGTGGATGTAAAGAATGTGAAACAGCCATACAGGTTGATAACTATAATCGTTCCGCCTATTATAATCTCAGCCAGCTTTATTATCAAAAAGGGGATTTTCTCAAGGCACAAAAGGCATTATTAAGGGCAATTAAATTGGGTCGAGCCCCCTATGAAAGCCCTATCTTATCTAAAAGGGAAGAATTCTTTCACCAGGCTACTTCGTTTTATCTAAAGATGTCTAAATTAAAGGAGGAAAAGAAAACGAATACACTTTCATGGATACTGTATCGTCGTCTGCCTATGTGTGGTGAGGAAGCAAGAAAGTAAGGAGTGCGTGTAAAATTTGTGGATAAAGTGTAAAAAGTTATTCATTGCAAATTTAGGTGGTGTCCGTGAATAGCTAACTTGTGTAAAACAAGAGGATAAATTCATTTTAAATTGCAAATTTAGCATTTTAAATTTAAAATTTACAATTTGCAATTTGTAGGTAATGTGAAGCAAGGAAGTAAGGGAAGACTTCCTCTTTACCTTCAGTCTTCTACCTTCAACCTATCTTCCTTCAGCCTATTTACCGTCAGCCTTCCTCCTTTCCCACCTTTTTCATTATCCCAATCAATTGTTTTTGGTCAGGACGAAGGGCGATGATATTTGCCAGGAGTTCTTTTGCTTCATTTTGCCTACCGGTTTTCTCATAGGCACAGATAAGTGCACTGCGGACATAGGTATCTTCTGGCTCCTGGATAAATACCTCCGAAAGGACTTGAATTACCCCGGCATAATCCTTTAATTTAGACAAACAAAATCCTAATTGTTTTCTGGCAAAGATATAATCAGGTTTGAGTTTAAGTGCTTCATGATATTCGCTAATTGCCTCCTGATACCGTTTCATTTCTTTATAGGCATTAGCTAACAGACATCTTAAATAGGCACTTGTAGCTTTAGATGGGACGGAGATAATAGTTTCCAATTCTCTGATTATCTCATCCGGTGGCTTATCCTCTAATTTTAACATTATTAAACGCTGGTAGGCAAATTCATCCTTTGGATTTTTATCGATTATTGTTTCAAATGCCTTTTCTGCCTCTTCTTTATGCCTCATTTTGGCTAATATTTCACCTTTTAAAAGCATTATATCACGGTCATAGCCACAATTATCCAACATCCGATTAACATAAACCAATGCCTCCTCAAAGCGTTTGTTTTTTAAATAGAGTCGGGCTAATTTCTTTATCGCCTCTTTATCCAGAGTCTGTTGAATCAATTGATGCAGCCAGGACTCGGCTTCAGCGTCTCTATTTAATCGGATTAGAATCTCTGATTTAAGATTAGTTACAAAGGCATTGGGTTCTTTTATGGCAATGGACTGCTCGAGCATAGCTAATGCTTGTTTGTAGTCTTTGAGTAAAAAATGTAGGTGTGATAGATTAGAAAAAAGAAAGGCGTCTTTTACCCCGTTGGCGAGCAATTCATTAAACACAGCCAACGCCTCTTTGAATTTACGGTTTTTCTTTAGTTCGATTGCCTTCGATAAGGTATTATGTTCCATTCTTTAATTTACCCAGGTAGAAGTATCAATTAATGGACGGTTCATTTTCATCGTTTTTCCTGTAATTAGAAATTAGAAATTGGAAATTAGAAATTGGAAAGTAGGACTTCTCGTTTCTTCTTTCTCCCCAATTTCAAATTTCTAATATCGAATTTCATCTCTTTCCCCAATTTCCAATTTCAAATTTCTAATTTCAACTCCATCTTTTACCCGCAAGATTTCACACTAAAGTGAACCATCCCTCAATTAACAATTACAATTGATAATTGTTAATTGATAATTAATAATTTTACTCATCGCCTCATTTATTTTATCAGGTAGTGTTCCGCCGGCCTGGGCAAAATCTGCCCTGCCACCGCCACCACCACCTGTGATTTTAGCCAACTCGTTTATCAATTTACCTGCATGAACCCTATCGGTCAGGTCCTGACTTACCTTGACTACCCAAAAAACCTTGTTTTCTGACGAGGCAAGCCTCAAGGAAGAGGCTAAAACTACTACCCCTGATTTTAAAGCGGTTAGGATTAAATCTGCGGCATGGCGAAGTGCGTTGGCATCCATCCCAGGCAGTTCTCTGGCGACTGTTTTTATCCCTTCCACCATAACGGCATCTTTTACTAATTCAGGTATCTGGTAAGAAACCATCCTGGATTTAAGTTGAGCGAGCTCCTTTTCCTGCTCTTTCATCCCCTGAAGTAATCTCTCTACCCGCTGGGTTATTTCCCGAGGTGAGGTTTTGAGCAAATTGGCGAGCTGGCTAACTTGCTCCTCTTGCCGACAGACATGTTGGTAGGCCGCCTCCCCGGTTATAGCCTCAATCCTTCTTGTCCCTGCGGCAATACCTGACTCATTTAGTAATTTAAACAAACCTGTCTCTCCGGTAGCTTTCAAATGTGTGCCACCACACAACTCCAGGCTAAAATCCCCTATCTTTACTGCCCTTACCCGCTCACCATATTCCTCCTCAAATAAGGCCATTGCCCCTGATGCAATTGCCTCTTCAAGGGTAGTTTCAGAGGTAGTTACCGGCAAATTCTCCCTTATCTTTTCGTTCACGATTTCCTCTACCCGCCTGAGTTCGCGTTCCTTCATCGCCTCAAGATGGGTAAAATCAAATCTAAGATAATCCTCCCCGACAAAAGAGCCTGATTGTTTGACATGACTACCTAATACCTGCCGTAATGCGGCTTGAAGAAGGTGGGTGGCGGTATGATTAGCGGCAATGGATACCCGACGAGGTAAATCAATCTCTGCCTCTACTTCACATTTAAGTTTGAGTTCTCCCTTCTGCACCTTTGCCTGATGCAATATTACCTTATCCGACCATTTTGCCCCTGTAACTACGAGTTCTACATCATCTCCCTTAATAAAACCTGTATCGCTTGTTTGCCCACCTGACTCGGCATAAAAAGGCGTGCCATCCAGGACAATCTCTACCTCATCTCCAGCGGTAACCTGTTCTACCTCGTTTTTATCCTTACGGAGCATGAGCACCCTGGCTTTTACCTTACTTAGTTCGTAGCCAACAAATTTTGTCTCTCCTTCGAGCCTGACTTCTTTCTCTTCTTCTACCCGGAAAAATCGACCGGCGAGTCTGGCCTGTTTGCGTTGATTCTCCATTTCCTCCTTGAATCCATCCATGTCTATCTTTAATCCGGATTCAAAGGCTATTTCCTGGGTTACATCAACCGGGAAACCATAGGTATCGTAAAGTTTAAAAATATCCGTTCCGCAAATTTTTCCCTGGCTTTTGCGTTTATATTCATTGATGATATCCTCTAAGATAATTAATCCCCGATCTAAGGTGCCCATAAACCTATCCTCTTCCAGTTTGACAATGCGGCTTATGTGGTCCCTTTCTTGTCCCAGGTTGGAGTCGTTATTAAAGATTTTGACTACCGTCGGGACTACCTGAAAGAGGAATGATTCATCAAGACCTAATTTTCTGCCAGTTCGCATGGCTCTTCGGATTAATGCCCGTAGGACATATCCGCGTGCCTCATTAGAAGGGATGACCCCATCAGCGATTAAGTAGGTAATACCCCTGAGGTGGTCGGCAATCACCCGTAGCGCCACATCCTTTGAAAGGTCTGTGCCGTAGGTAAATTTAGTCATTTGGGCAACATAATCGATTATCGGTTTGACTAAATCCGTATCAAAATTAGTTTTTACCCCTTGCATAACGGCGGCTAATCGCTCTAAGCCCATACCGGTATCGATATTTTTTTTAGGTAAAGGGCTAAGTGAGCCATCTTGTGCTCGGTCAAACTGGGTAAAAACCAGGTTCCACAGTTCCATATATCTATCGCAGGAACAACCTACCCCACAATCAGGTTTGCCACAACCAGCCTCTTCTCCCTGGTCATACAATATCTCTGAGCAGGGTCCACAGGGGCCTGTCTCGCCCATCTTCCAAAAATTATCCTTCTCGCCAAGTCGCACAATCCGTTCTGGTTTGACAAATTTTCGCCATAACCCTTCTGCCTCATCATCCTTCTCATAGACAGAAACCCAAAGTCTGTCTATCGGTAGACCAACAATTTTTACCAGGAATTCCCATGCCCAGGCAATCGCCTCCTCTTTGAAATAATCACCAAAGGAAAAGTTACCCAGCATCTCAAAGAAGGTATGGTGTCTGGCCGTTTTACCAACATTTTCAAGGTCATTAGTTCTGATGCACCGCTGGCAGGAAGCCGCCCTGGTAAAAGGCAAAGGTGTTACTTCACCTAAAAATATGGGTTTAAACGGCACCATCCCGGCAATGGTAAATAAAATCGTTGGGTCAGTAGGCACCAAAGAGGCACTCGGTTTAATAGTATGCTCAAGTGATTTGAAATAATTCAAGAATTTCGTTCGTATTTCTGTTCCAGTCATTTTACTCTCCATTTAGAAGTTTTTAGGGTTGAGGATAGGTAAGCGTTCAGGTCCTTCTTCCTTCTAACTTCTAACCTCTAACTTCTCCCTTGACTGCTGATACCTGACACCTAAACGCTTACTTCTAAACCCTCCTACATAATAATAACATATTTTTTAAACTTGTCAAGAGATTTTTGGTAAAAGGCAAAAATCCCTCTTGTCAACTTGCAGACCTCACCGAAAAAAACGATTGACTTAACAGTTGTTTTATGCTATAATTCAAATTAATGAAAACAAGTTTAAAAAAATGAATTTGGAGTAGATATGAATCTAAATTCCCTTAGCAAGACAGCATTGCAAATTTTCTCTGTATTGAATAAATATGTGTCCAGAAGTATGTACGAAAGTGAAATCGCCAGAGAGGCAAAGATAAGTAAAGGAGGAGCAAATCAAACACTCAAGGAGTTATTTAAAATAGGATTCTTGATTAAAGAAAAAAGAGGACGAATGCACTTTTATTCCCTAAATCTAACCAATCCTGTGATAAAACAGCTAAAGATACTGGAAGTGGTGATAGAAATCAATCCTATTATTGATAAACTCAAAGAATTTTCCAGGGAGATTATTATATATGGAAGTTGTGCTCAGGGCAAGGATTTAGAGGATAGCGACATAGATCTTTTTATCGTAACAAATGAAAAAGATAAGACAAGAAGGTTAATCAGAGATTTTAATCTTACCACAAAGGAGATAAAACCAACTATTCTAAATAATCAAGATTTAGCATTCATGAAAAAGGAAGATAATGCTTTCTATAATGAAGTAATGAAAGGGATTGTATTGTGGAGGGCAGAAAGTGAGTATTGAATTTCAAAAGTGTTTAGAGAGAAAGAAACTAAAGAGGTTTAAGGCAACTAAGGGAGTGATTAAAAAAGAGGTTCATTCAGCAAAGGATGATTTGGTTTTTGCAAGGAGGAGTTTTAATGATAAGAACTTCAAATGGGCTACCATTCAAGCATATTATTCAATGTTTCACTCGGTAAGAGCACTACTTTACTCTAAGGGTTATAGAGAGGAAAGTCATTATTGTTTAAGGGTTGCCATAGAGAATTTGTTTGTCAAGCATGGACTTTTGGATTCGGAGTTACTTGATAGTTTTGATTTAGCCAGGGGGCTAAGGGAAGATGCTGACTATAGAGCCAAATTCTCTAAGGGAAGTGCACAAGAAAGTATAAATAGTGCAGAAAGATTTATTGAAGGGGTTAGAAAAATATTGAGGGAGATTGAGGGTTAGGTCAAAAGTGAGGCAATGGTTTGGAGGGATAAAATAATTCACCACTTAAAACACGGAGAGATGATTTCAGGAGTGGATATAATTTTTCTCTGTGCCTCCGTGGTGATTCAAAAATGTATTCAATGAGGAGGTAATTAAAATGCTTTCCAGACGCAATTTTCTCTCTAAATTTGGTTTATTGAGTCTATGGGGAACGATAGGAGGATTATTTATGGATAAATGGTTTATTCCACAAGGAGTTAGTGCTACCCCTAAGCCGAAAGGTCTGGATACGGCAGAAAAATATCATCAAGAAAGCAAACATTCACCACTTACCATATTGACAAGGCTCAGAGAGCCTCAACCTTCTCTATTTAAAAAATATCCAGCATCAGAAAAATTCAAAACCCTTCTCTCCCCTTAAAAAACACCTCTTTTTGAACCATTACTAAAAGTTAGGGAATTCCTGTGGTCAGAGCAGTGATTTAGCCATCAGGTCATACTCGGTAGAACCTATCACCTCCACCTTTACCAACTCACCTACTTCACCTATTTTCCCCGCAATAATGACTAAACCATCTATATCTGGAGCATCATATTTACTTCGGGCATAGGTTAGTTCATCCGTTAGCCGCTCTATGACTACTTCTATCCTTTTTCCAATCTTATTTTTTAATTTTTTGCGTGATATTTTAAGTTGTAGTTTTAAAAGTTGGTTGTATCTTTCTTCCTTGATTTGTTCCGGGACATGGTCTGACATAGAGGCGGCTGAAGTGCCTTCTTCAGCAAAATATTTAAAAACACCCAATCGGTCAAATTCTACCTCCTTAACAAAATCAACCAATTTTTTAAAGTCCCCATCCGTCTCTGTCGGAAACCCCACCATGAGTGATGTCCTTATGGCTATGTCCGGGATTGCTTCCCTTAACCTTTTTATCAATGCCCGAACCTGTTTGCCTGACAGCGGTCGATTCATATCCTTAAGAATTCTATCCTCAATATGCTGTAACGGAATATCGATGTAGGGACAGATTTTCTCCTCCTCTTTCATTATTGAAATTATTTCCTCTGTAAGATGGGCAGGATGGGTGTACATAATCCTTATCCATTGGATAGACTCTATCCTGCTCAACTCCTTTAGTAGCTGTGCCAATTCAGGCTTACCGTAAATATCCATGCCATAAAAGGTAGTATCCTGGGCAATGAGTATAATTTCCTTTACCCCTGACAAGGCTAATTTTTCTACCTCTTTGACTATATCCTCAATCGGACGGCTTCTAAATCTTCCCCGCAATTTTGGTATGAGGCAGTAGGAACAGCAATTGTTACACCCATCAGCTATTTTGACATAGGCAGTAAAATTAAGCGTAGTAAGTAGTCGTGGGGTATTATGCGAATAGATAAATTCCGGTGTCCCTGGATGAAGTTTTCTTGAGGTATGAAGTAGATTACAGATATTATTGATTTCACCTGGGGTAACAAGACAGGCTATATCCGGGAATTCTTGCCATAGCTCATCCCCATACCGTTGCACCAAACAACCAATAACAACTATCTTTTTTTTCTTTTTTAGTTCTTCCCTGATAACTGCCCTTGATTCCTCAACCGCCGGTTTGATAAAGGCACAGGTATTAATAATAACTATATCTGCCTCATCGGAATTGAAAATGACTTCATAGCCTGCACCTTTTAGCAAACCAAGTATTACCTCAGTATCAACTAAATTCTTTGGGCAACCAAGACTTATGGCTGAAAAGGTTTTGAGGTTTTTCATTCTTGTTAATCCTTTGTAAGCATTCAGGTATCAGGTGTCAGGTATCAGGTAAGAAAAAAAGAGGAGAGCGGAGTTTTTCTCTAACTCCTATCTCCTTCCCACCTGACCTGATACCTGATACCTTATGATACCCTAATTTTCCATTTCTGTCAACTAACTTTTTAAGACCTATAAGACTTATAGTACCTATAAATCGTAAATTTTCCTTTACAATTTGTAGTTTATTTGCTAAAATAAAATGTAGTTTGGGGGTAGATTTATGCTTTTAACCATTGATATTGGTAATACCACTATTTTCTTTGGGGTATATGATGGGGATGAGTTGAAATGTCATTTCAAGATGGCTACGGCTAAGGGAAAAACCGCCAATGAATACGGAGAGGACTTTTCTAATCTCCTCGGGGATAAATCTAAAATTTCAGCCGCTATCATTGCCTGTGTCGTACCATCATTGACATCGGTATTCAATCAGATGATAAAAGATTATTTTGACATTGAGAGTCGATTTGTTGAGGGAACAAAGGTACGATTCCCCATTCTTTATGATAATCCGAGTGAAGTAGGGGCAGATAGAATAGTCAATGCGGTTGCAGCGTATCGCCTTTATGGAGGACCGGCAATTGTGGTTGATTTTGGCACGGCGACTACATTTGATGTTATCTCGGGAAAAGGAGAATATTTAGGCGGTGCCATTGCCCCGGGGATTGGTATTTGTGTTGAGGCATTATGGACCAAAACGGCCTTACTTCCAAAGGTAGAGGTAGTAAAACCCAAAACAGTAATTGGTAAAAATACGGTTGAAAGTATTCAGGCAGGCATTTTCTATGGGTTTGTTGGACAGGTAGATGAAATAATCACCAAAATCAAGGAAGAACTCCACATAGAACCAAAGGTGGTGGCTACCGGCGGTTTAGCAGAATTGATTAGTTCAGAATCAAGATATATTCAATTAATTAATCCCTTCTTAACATTGGAAGGATTACGGATTATTTATCAGGAGGGATTGAGTTCGGAGTAACCGCATTATGGTTCTTTATTTTCTCTCATATTTTTCTGCTATTTCATAAATCTTGTCTAACTTTTCTTTTACTTCAAACGATAATTCTTCGGCTTTTGAGTATTGAGCCAGAACATAATAGTTTTTCTTACTGAGAGGGATAGCGATTTTCATTTTTTGAGCAAATTTTCTGAAGATCTTATCTAAAAACTCATCACTTATTTTTGTATTTATCCAAAAGTCATGATTTTTATCCTTGAGTCCAGCTGGTGGAACCTCCTCTTGAATAATGTCTTTAATCAGGTTAGGGTATTCTAATGTAAATAAGTTCTTTGGTTGCTCTACAAAATAACGCTCTATGACTTCAGGTAAAGGGAGATAATTCTCTATCTCCCTTCTTTGCCACATCATCTCATAGAGGTTATCCTGCTTTAATTCCCTTTCAACCCTGTCATATAATGTGATACCTTTTAAATCAGAGACACCTTCTCTTAATCCGTAAAAGTGATTCTTTGCATCTTCTGGTTTGTTAGAAACATATTTTGTAAATGGCTTTTCTAAGTATGGCAGAACAGGATGGTTTAATATCTTCGCAAAGGCTTTTAACATATCCATGTCTGTTGAGCCTTCTAAATATAAAACCCAGCCTTTTTGTTCTGAAAGAAGATATTGTTCAAAACCAATTGAGGTCAATGATTTTATAAGTTGAAAAGGTTTATTTATAATGTGTGGTCTTCCCAAAAATGCGATAATATCTGCTTTTTCAGCTGCCTCATTAAGGAGAGCCTCTGAATGGGTAGCAATAATCAATTGTGAATCTTGCTCTTTTAATAGCTCGCACAAAATATTGAAAACCTGTTTTTGCCTTAAGATCTCCAAATGTGCATCTGGTTCATCTATCAAAACAATGGTTCCTGGATTAGCGTAAATATATGAGAGCAAGAGCAGGACTTGATGAAACCCTCTTCCGCCATTTATCAAGTCATATTTAACCTGCCTTTCTGTATATGTTACAACAATTCTTGCAGTAACAGGAATAAGTTCTGGTTCATTGATTTTTAAACCAAACATATTTTTAATTAAACCAACCATTTTATTCCACTTTTCTTTATTATTATTGAATACATACCAGCAAAGATTTCTTAACACATCTGCGGTTTTCCCCTGGCCAATAAAAACATTGATTGTGCCCAATTCTAATTTATATTCATCTGCGGATAATCCTGACATGGGGGGAAGCAATGCTACCCTCTCCTTCAAAGATGTATTAATAATTTCCTCTGAAATATCGCCTAAAGGTCTTACATAACAAGCCTCTGCATTAAAAAAATCAAACTCCAGACCTAAATCCCATGTTTTCCCTTCTATATTTCCTGCAATAGAGATTTGTATAGTGATATTTTTTGTATCCTGTTTTCCGGCCTCTTTTGTAAGTTTTCTAACCTGTAAATCTCTCCAAAACTGCCTCAATGACGGAACAGGAATATTATACAAGTCTTTCCTATTTATAGGGACACCTGTTCTCTTTTTTGCTTTTAATGATTTGGTCTTTTTTAGTTCCACCCATTTCCTCAATCCAAATTCCCAGAGAGCTATTGCCTGTAATGCAGAGGTCTTACCAGAATTATTCGGTCCTACAAATACAACAACCGATGACAAATCCAACTCTGTATCCACTCTTTTAAAATTCTTTATAGTAATTTTTGTAAGCATAGGTTAATTTCCTCCTTATTTTCAACCGCTCGACATACAATTTCCGTATAGATAAAAATATATCCAGGTAAGCCTGTGTTTGATAATCAGGGTATGTCCATTCACCTGGTTGGAATTTTTTGGCTTTAAATCGGAGTGTCACCTCGGCATAAATTCCATCCCTTAGATAAATACGATGCTGATGGTCCTTGGTTGTAGCTAAGACCAATTTTGATAGTGAGAGATACCCGGGGTCAAGATTAATCCTTCTTTTTGAATTGAGGCTAAAATCTTCTTCAAGTAGATTAGTAAAGATTTTAATATTGGCAAGTTCGCCGGGGTCAATTAACCGCTCAAAACTTATAAACCTTCTTTGAAGTCCTATCCCCATCTCCTCACAATAATAATCAGTGGCATCAAAAGGTAAGATTGAGCTGATAAAATTGAGCTCACCAAATTTTTCCTTCAATCTGTCTCCTGCCACAACAAATAATTCCGGTGAAGCAGAAATCATTCCCACGATTAAGGCTACAGGTTCCGGTTGTTTGATTTTACCCATTTTAAAAATCCAATTAAAATAATAGGTCATATAAGTCTTTTAAGACCTATTATTTTAATTTTCATTTCCCTTCCTTCCCCTTTTGGAGCAATTTCCATGGATTTCTTTTTAGTTCCAGGGTTAACTCATCTATGTTTTTGGCGGCATTTGTCAGATGGTTAGCTACCTCTTTATCTGAAACTAACTTACCTAATGCCCCATCTCCCTTTTCTATCTTTTTAAGTATCGATTGAGTAGAATCTGTAATTTTAGTTAATTCTGAAAGTGTCTCGGCTATACCTTTTTTGGTGCCACCAACCATCAGGTTTAAATCACTCAATATTTTACTTAATTGAAGTGATGCTTGTTGAAAATGGAAGGCAGATTCTTTAAGTTTTTTGGTTGTATCTCTAAAATCATCACGATTTTCTTCAACTATCCTTTTTAATGATAATGAGATGGAGTGTAAATTTTTAATGCTATGATTAATCTCTTCTTTATTTTCATCCAGTAATTCATTTAAGGTAGTAGTTATAGTAGCCGTATTTTTAAGGATTTTATCAAATTCTATCCATATTTCTTCTCCACCTAATATTTTGTCCATAAAGACAATTATCCTCTCTGATTTATTGACGATTGCCTCTGTCCTGCCAAGTACTTCATCTATATTGACCGGAGTTATTCCTTTAATCATACTTCCTGATTCAAGGATTTTACCTTGAGGTGTGCCGAGGGTAATCTCCACATACTTTTCTCCAACAATCCCTAATGAATTTATAGTGACATTCGAATCACTTCTAATCTTAGCGGTGGGTTCTAATTTTAAGGTAACGGCTATTTTACTATCAGATAATACAAGGTCTTTTACTTCACCAACCTCCATTCCGGCTAACCTTACCGGGGCCCCTGTATTAAGACCACTAACATAGTCAAAATATACCACAATGGTGTATCCTTGTTGTAAAAAGAATTTCCCACTTGCCGCTATAATTAACATCCCTAAGAGAGTTAATGAAACAGCGACCATAATCCCTACTTTTAATTCAGAACTAATTCGCATTCAGAACACCTCTTTTGATAGATAGACTGAGGGTAGGAGGTTAGGAAGTTAGGGAGGTTAGGAGGTTAATAAGGAATAAAAACCTTCCTACCTTCCTATCTTCCTAACCTCCTACCTTCTTAACCTTCATTTAGTATGCCAGAAATAATTTGAAATGTCAAGAAAAAGTTGACATAAAGTTAAACTTGTGATAAAATAAGTAGGAAACAGGGAAAATGGGGGGTGGTTCATTTTAATGTGAAGGATTGAAAGTAGAAATTTGAAATTGGGGAGAAAGCAGAAACGAGAAGTCCTACTTTCCAATTTCTAATTTCCAATTTCAAATTTCTAATTACAGGAAAAACGATGAAAATAAACCGTCCCATATTACTGTAAAGAAGGCTAAATATGAAACACCTATTTAATCGTGAAACAGCCGGTAAATCATTAATTCTTTCAGAGGTATGTGTTATTGCCGCACTTCCTTACCTTTATTATATGTATTTCATTGGCATGCGGAAAATCATATTAAAAACCTTTTTGCCTGAACACCTTCCTTATCTAATGATGTTTGATGTGTGGTATATATTTATTGCTACCTTTTTATGTGGATTATGCGGTTTTGCCTGGAGCAAAACTTATGGATTAGCCGGTTTTGGCTCTTTTTCGGACATTAAGCATAATTGGCTGAAATTACTAATTATCGGTGTTTTAATCGCTCTAGTTTCTTGTCTGTTCTTTGATAGGTCATTTCGAGCAATGGCACCATATTATTATCCCAAAAATCCTGTCTGTGCTTTATTTATGCCGCTAAACTCTGCCGTCTTTATCGAAACGATCAGGTTTGGAATGGTTTCTTTGGTTCAACGACTTATCAAGAATTCCCATTTTGCTAATTCCAGCATTGCCTTTTTCTTCGCTATTGCCGGACTTAAATCCTTTTCATTTGTCGGGGTAAATTTTGACTGGACATTTGTCGCCTTAACCTGTTTCATACTGACTATTGTTTTGAATGTCACCTATGGGTATATCTTTATTAAAAAAGGGCTTGTTTGTGCTATATTCGTGCATTTCGTGGCTGATTTGAAATTTTTAGTGCTGGCGTATTTAGACTAAAGACTGAAGAAAGACTAAAGACTAAAGACTAAAGACTGAAGACTAAAGACTAAAG